>JAJFUH010000017.1 GCA_021372535.1 bacterium | reverse complement strand
GTCTCATTTTTCCACTCCTTATTTGTAATACAGTCATTTTATAAGATTTATTTTGGGTTATTTCATCAGCGTTATTCTGTGGCTCAGAAATTCCTTTCCAGCCTCAAGACGCACGAAATACACACCTGAAGATACTGCCGACCCTGCTTCATTTTTACCATCCCACACTACCGCATGTTTCCCGGCTGGCAGTGTCTCCGAAAGAAGGCATCGTATCTTCTGACCCGTTATGGTGTAGATGTCGACCATGACAGAGCCACTTTCAGGGATAACGAACTCGATGGTTGTCGAGGGGTTGAAGGGGTTGGGATAGTTATTGAATATCACCAGTTGTTTCGGAATTGCCGCTTTCTGTAATCTCGGCGTTCCCTGCAGTGAAACCGTTGTCAGGGCATCACGGGTTCCGATCCATTTTTTTCCTGTATTATCGGTAAGAATGGCACGCACGTAAGTGTCTTTTTCAAGTCCGCTCTCACGGCGTGAATAGCTCTGCCATGTCTCCCCATCGTAGCGCCAGATACCGATAATCGATCCGAACCATTTTACATCATTTTCATCGACAGACACAGAAAAAATACTTCGGTCATCCAGTATATTATGCCGTGTCCGGGCCGAATAGACTGTCCATGTGGTTCCATCGAAACTCGAAACGCCATCACCGGTTCCACACCACAGTATACCTTGTTTATCGAACGCAAGAGACAGGATAACATCGCATCCAAGTCCATCTTTTCCCTTTGTGAATGTTTTCCATGCGGCACCATCATAACGTGATAGGCCATTGTGTGTTCCCAGCCAGATATTACTGTTAATATCGAATGTTATTGCGCTGACACGGTTGCCAGCAAGACCGTCCTTTTCGGTCAATGTTTTCCATGACGACCCGTCAAAGATCGATACACCCTTGTCGATTGTCCCAAACCACTTATTGTTCTTTGCATCAACCGCAAGCGAAATCACATAGTTGCTCGCCAGTCCGCTGTTTTCTGTTGTGTATGTATTCCACTTCACGCCGTCGAAGCTCGACACGCCTCTCGGTGTTCCGACCCAGAGGACGCCATCCTTATCGAAAGCCAGTTCCCGCGCCTCGTTGTTGACCAGCCCGTCCTTTTCACCATACACGGTCCAACTCGCACCGTCATAACGCGCCACACCGCCGCCGTCGGTTCCGAACCACAGCGCGCCGTTCGCATCCTCGGCAATCGCCCGTACTTCGTTGGCCGGGAGACCGTCCGCCGTCGTAAACTGTTTCAAGCGTTCGTCCCCGGCTGCCGATATGGCGAACAGGCATACTGCAATAATAAATGCACAGAATAAACGTTTTTTCATGATTTTATCCCCATTTTTGATGGTTTTTACATATTTGACGGAACTTTTCCGCAATAAACCTCATTTATAACGGGAATATATGATATATTCGTGCAGGCTAATGGCACTTAAAATTAATAATAATGATAATAAAGCCCTTAAATCTCTAGTATAATGTTCATCGTAATTATGGGTACTAGTATACGGGTAGGTAATGATATAAAATGTGATGCAGATCACAAAATTTGAAAAATAATGAGAAAATTTTTGCTGATATTAACTCATACGGATTAATTCATAAATCTGAATTAAGTCCATAACTTTGCAGGAGTGAAAAAGTCAGATAAGAGGATTTGATTACAGGTAAATACTTTTTTGTGAATCATTGTGGTTAATTGTTAATAATAGTATAAAATAATATACCTTTGTGCCTTCGTGTCTTTGTGGTTGATTTTTTTGTGACCCGTATGCAATAAAAAATGATAAACGGATACAACCCTGAATATTTCTTGTCACAGGAAAGTCGGCGAACTATTATTATACAGAGCACGCCTGCATACGGAGTAATCTGAAAAACCACAGGTTTGACAAAGGAGACCGAATCCATGAAAAATACCATGACACGACGGAAAGCCCTCGCAGCCGGCGCCGCATCAGCGGGCATACTGACCGGGACAACCGGCTCGAAAGCCGAAGCGTATTCGCTCGAAAAAACATGGGGCGATGATTTCCTCACCCCATGGAGTCCGCCTGCAACGGTGAAACGCGACCTTAAACCCGGATCGACTCCCATCCGTCTGAGCTGCACATCGTACGGCATCCACTATTCCAAAGACGGGAAGATCGGGGATAATATCAAGCAGATTCGCGATATGGGCTATACCGCGGGCGAGGGAAACGATGAATGGAAACAGGCGTCCGATTCGGAAATCCGCGAGCTCCATGATGCCCTCAAAACCCATGATGTCTGGTTCTATGCGCTCCATATCTGTATCAACAACATTCATCCCGACCTCTCGGAACGTCAGAAAAACATCAAGCGTGTCGCCGAGATGGTACAGGCTGCCGAGCGGCTCGGTCTCTCCTTCGTGGTGACGCACACGGGGAGCCGTGACGACAGCCCGACGAAACCACACCGCGACAACTGGACGAAGGAGACGTGGGACGATTCGGTGAAAGCCATCAGGCAGATAATCAAGGATACGGCGGGCAGCAAGGTCAATCTCGGAGTCGAGGCGCTCAACCCCTGCAACATCAACAACCCGAAAGCGCATGTCAGGCTCAGGGAGGATGTCGGCGACCCCCGTGTCAAGGTTACGCTCGATCCGACGAACATGCTCAATACGAATGACTATTACCGGACAACCGAGCTTATCAACGAGTGTTTCGGTCTCCTCGGTGAGGACATCCTCTACGCCCATGCAAAGGATGTGCTCTGGCTTCCCGATATGCTGCCGGCGTTCAAATGGGTCATTCCCGGCACGGGCACGATGGATTATGAAACGTATCTCGTCAACCTGAGCCGTCTCAAATATACCAGACCGCTTCTTCTCGAGTTCCTCCCGACGGAGCAGTACCCGCAGGCGAAAAAATTCATCGAGGATACCGCGGCGAAGGTCGGAGTAAAAATTTACCGGCAGGCTTGAAATAAAAGGGGAGAAGAGTCAAGGATAAGCAAAAGTTACTGCATTTCATAGAATTTTACCCTCACCCTCGTTCCCTCTCCCGTAAACAGAAGAGGGATGAAAACATTATATCAGACAGTCGAGTATGTTACCAATAATTATTTCAAAGGATTCTTACAATATATTATTTATTCGGATATTCCTGATGTTTTTTTATAGTACTTATCCGTGTTATCCGTGTAAATCCGTGGCTAATAATATCTTGAAATAATCTGATGTTCTGACAGGAGATCACACATGAAAGACATGACGAGACGGACAGCCCTCGGAGCGGGAGCAGCTTCGGCGGGAGTTCTTATAGCAGCCGCAAATTCAGCATTGGCGCAGAAAAAAACAGCACAGGAAGGATCCAATCCGCCTTTTTTAACGCCCTGGAGCCCGCCGGCCGGTCTCAAACGCACCCTGACTCCCGGAAAAACCCCGATCCGTCTCGCTTCGTGGTCGAGCACAACCACGCTCGATTACCCGAAGGACATAAGCATCACCGATATGGTCAAAAGAATCCGCGACCAGGGTTATTCGTCCGGCAATGCGGGGGGACGGCCATCGCCATGGCTTACGGCGCCCGATTCCGAGATAAAAGAGCTCAAGGATGCGCTTAAAACGTACGATGTCACCTTTTTCGACATGCATACCTACACGAACAACATCCATCCCGACCTTGCCGAGCGCAAAAAAAACCACGAGTATGTCATCAAACAGTGCGAAGCGGCCGAACGGGTTGGATGCCCGATGGTGACAACCCATACAGGCACATGCAGCGCCGAAGTGCCTATCTCGCCCCACAAAGACAACTGGACATGGGAGACATGGAAGCTTCAGGTGAGCGTCATAAAGCAGCTTCTCAGCGACACCTCGGGCATGAAGGTGGCGTTCGGAATCGAGGCTGTCAACATGACGAGCATGAACAACCCGAAGGCGCATCTCCGGCTCATCGAGGACGTGGCCAGCCCACGGCTCAAGGTCTGTCTCGACCCGGTCAACATGATGCATCTCGGCGTTTATTTCAGAAATACGGAGCTCATCGGGGAATGTTTCGAGCTGCTCGGCGACAATATCATCGCCGCACATGCCAAAGACACCTATATCCTGCCCGATAAAATGTCGGCGTATATCACCGAGGTTGCGCCGGGAAAGGGCATTCTCGATTACGAGACCTATCTCGCGGGCCTCAGCCGTCTCAGCTCGCCGCGGACGCTCCTCATCGAACACATTCCGGACGATCAGTACGCGGGTGCGAAAAAATATATCGAGGATACCGCAGCGAGGATAAAGGTAGCCATTTACAGCTAACGACTACGCACATTCAAACAGTAACTGATTCCCGGGTAACCGCACAAACTCATGGGAGAGTGGTTATCATTGTTTTAAAAGATCGGTACCTGAGGAGTAAACAAATTCCGGGAACGATTATTTCTGTGTAAAGTATGCTCTGTCAAGTTTGCGCATGATATCCGCAACTTCATGTTCATCCAGTTCTTTGCCGTTTATGACAACCTTCCGGATGACTGCATCGAACTTGAGAAAAGGGTCGGGGGTGAGGGTAAAAAGGTATGTGGTTCGCACCTTCGTTGCGGGATCTTTACCCTCGATGTTGAGCAGCCATGATGTATCCTGAACTTTTTCCCATTTTTTTTTTACATTGATATCAAATGCTTTATTGAGGTCCATGGGTTTCATTCTCAGGAGTTCGGTTTCGCTGCCGTTTGTTCCGGGCTTAACAATTCTCATGTTCGAGGTGACAAAACTGAAAGGAGGATCCTCTGTGGAACATCCGGAAAAAACGAACAATAACACTAGAAGATAAGCCGCGTTTCTACCCATTGCATACCCCCGTATTTATAACCCTCACTCTGCCGCTGTCCCGTGAATTCCGGGCGGAGCGGGATGAAAAGCAATTTAAACCAGATATGTATTTTTTATTTCCGATACGGCTGTCACAAAGACAAAATTGGCCCGTGTGCCTGTCTTTTCAGCGCTTACGTTTCACTATCTCCCCGGCGATTTTCTCACGGGCGGCGAGAATCACATCGGGAGATTTCGAGAATTCCCACCAGTCCGGCGCCACCGAATTGACGATGTCCGTCACCGTATCCCGGCCGGCCAGCTTTTCGAGTATGACAAAGTATTCATAGTCTTCCATACCGTCACGGAGATTTTTCAGCCGCATGCACGGAACCGGCCCGTCGATACCGCACGGTACTCCCGGGTAAAACAGGTATCCGCCGCCGTTCCAGTGCGTCCCGAAATGCGAGAAAGCGGGATTGTTCCACGGATCGAGCACCACGGTGACTGTCGACCAGTACAACAGCCCGGTGATATGATACTGCCAGTTGATCCATGTCGGAACACGGTATACGGCGAGCGGACGGTCGATGTGCCAGTAGGGTGGATCATAATCCTTGAATTTTTCATACTCCGGATGATACCGGGGCGTCCGTTGGGCGAGGGCGGTATATGACCAGACCTCGTCGCCGTGGGCGATTTTTTCATCGATAGACTTTCGGTCGATGAACGACCAGAGAGGACACCAGATGTCCACTGCCGCATCGATGTCGGGCCATGATGGGTCCTGAGTATAGGTCTGTTCCACCACGAGGCACCGCATTCCGGGAGCGGCGTCGTGCACAAGCTTACCGTAATCGCTCACGAGCTGGTAATTCTCGGCGAGGTTCGGCTCGTCATGCATATAGTAATATGCGTTTTTCTCCCATCCGTTTTCCCTGAGATACCGGTAATAATCCTTCACATACCTGATTGTCTTGTCACGGTTCGTCGTTGTCGGGTCCTTGAACGGAGCCCGCGGAATCTCGAAATCGGTTACATGGAGCCTGATCATGAACTCCTTAAGCGCTTTGTGACGGTCGGGGAGAATGGTCAGCGAGCCGTCCTCGTTGACCTCGGGCAGGAGGCTCCGGGGAATCGGCGGGTTGATACGGTGGGCGGCCATCTCCTCGCAGTACCGCATCTCGATAGCCCTGAACCGGTCGGAATCACGCTCGACACCGAAAAACCGTGTGATATTCCCGAAATTCCCGAAATGGTTCCGGTGCGTCGGCCCGTCGGGAAGCGTGAAATCCCACACGGTGACCGTGACCGGCACGGCAGCGGAAACATCGCCGTCCGTGGTTACGGTGAATGTTCCTTTATAGACTCCGGCAGCCGCATCTCCGGGAATGGAGACATCGCCCCAGATCGGCTGGTTTTGCCCTTTGAATACATCGAACGGAAGGGCATACATCTCATACCCTTTTGTGACTATCGGAGCACCCCAGCGTTCCCTGAACTGGCTCAGCGGCTCGATCGGCTGCCCGGTCAGTGGATCGATGAACGGAACGAGGGGGTCATCGTACAATCCCGGAGGAAGATCGGCGTGAGGGGTCGATTTCCGCACACGGACAAGCTCCTCACGGTACAGTTTGACAGCATCTTTCCCGATCCGTGAGCCGCCCGGCCCGGTAAGATCGGAGATTTCGGCTTTTACGACCCTGATATTTTCCTGCGGCGCCTCAACGACAACCTGAAAGGATTCCGCTTCGTTTCTGGCCGCTTTGATCGCCGCTTCGGGAGAGCCGGATACCTTCCGGTCCTGGCCGACACGCTCCATGCTGTTGAGCACGGTCAGCCGGATTACCTGAGTGTCGGCAGCATGAACAGCCGATACTCCCGTAAACAAAACAAGAGCTATGGCAAACCACATGTTCTCTTTGCCTCCTTGTCCCTTTATCACTTTGCCCTTCTGTCTCTCTGTCTCTCTGTCTCTCTGCCACTTTGTCTCTCTGTCTCTCTGTCTCTCTGCCACTCTGCCACTTTACCACTTTACCACTTTTTTCTATCCCTTAAGGCACAGATTACGGGCGGCAAAAACCTCATCGAGCCGTCTCACCTTGCTCCGGGTCGGGGCTTCGTGGAGGAGTTCGGGATTTTCCTCGGCCTCACGGGCTATAACCGTGCATATCTCGACAAACGCATCGAGGGTTTCCTTCGATTCCGTCTCGGTCGGCTCGATCATGAGTGCTCCCTTGACCACAAGCGGGAAATAGATGGTCGGCGGATGGAACCCGTAATCGATAAGCCGTTTCGCGATATCGAGTGTCGACACTCCGTTTTTTTCCTGCTTCCGGTCGCTGAAAACGCACTCGTGCATGCAGGGCCTGTCATAGGGCAGGTGGAATATGCCCCTGAGATTTTCCTTGAGGTAATTGGCATTCAGGACGGCAAGCTGGCTCGCCTTCCTGAGGTTCTCCGGCCCCATGCTCAGAATGTAGCTGTACGCCCTGATGATCACACCCACATTGCCATAAAAGGCGTGGAGCTTCCCGACAGACCGGGGATGATCGTATGAAAATGCATATGCATCTCCGTTTTTTTCGATGCGCGGTACCGGAAGAAACGGTTCGAGATGCTTTTTCACGCAGACGGGGCCGGAACCCGGTCCGCCGCCGCCGTGCGGTGATGAGAACGTCTTATGGAGGTTGACATGCATGACATCGACGCCGATTTCACCCATGCGGACGATTCCCATGAGCGCGTTGAGATTGGCGCCGTCGCAGTACACCTGCCCGCCTTTCGCATGGACGATCTCCGCGATTTCCCTGATATTTTCCTCGAACAGCCCGAGGGTGTTCGGGTTGGTAACCATGATTCCGGCCACATCCTCGTCCATGATCGCTTTTACCGATTCCGGGGTGAGGATACCCTTTTCTCCGGATGCCAGGGCGACGGGTTTGAATCCACAGAGTGCAATACTTGCCGGATTGGTGCCGTGCGCCGTGTCGGGAACGATGAATTTCGTACGGTGTTCGCCCCTGCTTTTATGGCAGGCATTGATAAGCATGACACCCGTGAGCTCGCCATGAGCGCCGGCCGCAGGCTGTAACGACACCGCATCCATGCCGTTTATTTCGGCCAGGAATCGTTCCATATCGTACATGAGCCTGAGCAGACCCTGTGATAGTCCCGGTGGCAGCAGGGGGTGCGCTCCGGTGAATCCGGGGAGATTCGCCTGACGTTCGTTCAGCTTCGGATTGTACTTCATGGTGCACGATCCGAGAGGGTACATTCCCGAATCGACTCCGAAATTCCACTGCGAGAGCCTCGTATAGTGCCGCACGACATCACATTCGCTCAGTTCCGGCATATCGGGTGCTTCGCCCGCAAGACCGGGATCGACGGGGTAATCGCCCGTATCGTTCGCCGGAAGGGAGAATCCGCATCTTCCGCGGCTGCTTTTTTCCCAGAGGAGCGGCTCGTTGAATATAAGCCCGGTCGTTCCTATCGATTCAGGCATGCTTTCACCTCCTTCACGAAACCGTCGATATCGTCCTTTGTTTTCGTCTCGGTGACACACATGAGATAACAGCCTTCCAGTTCGGGATAGTACTCCGCGAGCGGCAGTCCCGCCACAATTTTGCGTTCGGCGAGCCGGTTGTAGGCCTGCTCGAAACTACGGGGCGCGCGGACAACGAATTCATTGAATACCGGGCTTTCAAACCGGGTTTCGAAGCCCGCCTTGTTCAGGAGTTCCCTGAAGTATTGCGCCTTGTTGTAGTTGATCCGAGCAAGGTCACGGAGTCCTGTCCTGCCGAGACACGCCATGTACATCGCGGCTCCCAGCGCGCACAGGCTCTGGTTGGAGCAGATGTTGGAGGTCGCCTTTTCACGGCGGATGTGCTGCTCCCTTGTGGAGAGGGTGATCACAAATCCGCGCCTGCCGTTTTTGTCGACAGTCTTCCCGACCAGCCTTCCTGGCATGGACCGCGCATAATCCATCTTCGCGGCGAACATGCCGAGCGAGACTCCGCCGAACGACTGGGTAAGACCGAGGCTTCTTCCTTCACCGCAGACGATATCGGCTCCCTGGGAACCGGGATTTTTAAGGAGTCCGTACGCAATCGGCTCGGTGAACGACACGACACTGAGAGCCCCGTTACGGTGCGCATGGCCGGAAATCCCCGTAAGGTCCTCCACACAACCGAAGAAATTCGGCGACTGGACTGCGACCGCAGCAAGGTCGGATGTATTCTGTATGGCAGCCAGGTCGGTTCTCCCGTCCTCGCCGAAGGGAATTTCGACAATCTCGAAACCGAGCGGGGTAAGGTAGGTTTTTACAACATCACGGTATAAAGGGTGAACGGCCCTTGAGAGAGCCACCTTCCTCTTGCGGGTGATGCGGAACGCCATGAGCACCGCTTCTGCGAGCGCCGATGCACCGTCGTACATGGAAGCGTTGGCAACCTCCATGCCGAGGAGCCTGCATACAAGCGTCTGGTACTCGTAGATTCCCTGGAGCGTACCCTGGCTCACCTCGGGCTGGTAGGGAGTATACGCGGTCAGAAACTCAGAGCGCCCTAAAAGATTCGAAACCACCGTCGGAACATAATGCTCGTAGCACCCGGCTCCGAGAAAGGCCGTGCAATCCGGCATGGCGCACATTGTCGAGGCAAGAGCATCCATGTGACGGTTCAACTCCCACTCGTTCATCGCCGCCGGAAGGTTGAGCGGCCCCTTCATGACACAGTCACCGGGCAGATGCGAGAACAGGTCATCGAGCGTTTTCGCACCCACCGATTCCAGCATGGTGGCTATGCTGTCCTCCGTATGAGGCAGATAACGCATTCAGTCCAGTCCTTTCAGCATTTTTTTGTAGTCTGCGGCATTCATGAGCCTGTCCGTATCGCCGGGATCATCGGGTTTGACTTCCACCATCCACCCCTCGTCATAGGGACGTTCATTTACGAGCTGCGGTGACCCGGCGAGCGCCGGATTCACCGCGATAACCTCACCGGCGACCGGCATGAGGAGATCGGACACCGCCTTGACCGATTCGACTGTGCCGAAACTTTCGTTGTAACCGAATGTCGCGCCGATTCCGGGAAGCTCGACATACACGATATCACCGAGCTGATTCTGCGCAAAATCACTGATGCCGACCCTGACCCTGTCTTGTGCGGGAAGCGCCCATTCATGGTCATCGGAATAACGGCGATCATCCGGAATCGACAGTTCATCAATATCTCTCATAACAATCCCCCATTAATACTATAGTTAATAGTCTCTGGTTTATGGTTTATGGTTCAAGATTCAAGGTCTCTGATCTCTGGTTTATGGTTTATTGTTTATAAGTTCCTGTTTATCTGTTGCTTTTTTTAACCAGAAACCAGTCTCTTGTGCCTTATGCCTTATGCCTTTTTTTAAACTTTTACCCGACCGGCTCGAAACGCGCCTGGAAAAAGCGCAGGAATCTGGGTTCGTAAACCATTCGTAATCCCTTCATCTGCTCACGGGAATCGTAGACATACTTGACAGCCTCAGCCACTACATCCATGTGCGCCTGTGTGTAAACCCGCCGCGGAATTGTCAGGCGAACAAGCTCCAGTTTGGGGAAACGGTGTTCGCCGGTTTCGGGGTCACGGCCGGCGCTGACAATGCCCCGTTCCATCGACCGGACACCGGAATCCAGATACAGTCCGGCTGCGAGAGTCTGAGCCGGGAACTGATCCTGCGGAATATGCGGGTAGATACTCTTTGCATCGAGAAAAACCGCATGCCCGCCGACCGGCTGGACGATGGGGATTCCCCAGTTCATGAGCAGGTTGCCGAGATACCGTACCTGTTCAACCCGTGAACGCACATGGTCATCCTGCACCGCCTCGGTGATGCCGATGGCAAGCGCTTCCATATCGCGTCCGGCCATCCCGCCGTATGTGTGGAGTCCCTCGTAGACCACAACCAGATTGCGGAGCTCGTCGAAAAGATCGCTGTCATTGACCGCGAGCCAGCCGCCGATGTTGACCATGTGATCCTTCTTTGAACTCATCCACGCGCCGTCGGTGTAACTGCAGAACTCCCTGAGAATGGCGGCGATGGGAGTGTTTTCATAGCCTTCCTCACGTTCCTGGATGAAAAAGGCATTTTCGACCATCCTCGTGGCATCCAGATAGATAGGGACGCCGAAACGGCTGCAGAGCTCGCGAACCTCTTTCAGATTCGCCATGCTTATGGGCTGACCGCCGGCCATGTTCACCGTGCCGGCGAGGCTTACATACGGGATGTTTTCGGCTCCAATCCGTCCGATCAGCGACTCAAGCTTATCGAGGTCTACATTGCCTTTAAAGGGATGATGGCTCGCAGGGTCGTGCGCCTCGTCGATGATGACATCGATAAAGGTGCCGCCCGCCAGTTCCTGATGGAGCCGTGTGGTGGTGAAATACATGTTGCCGGGTATATAGGTCGCCGGTTTTATCAGCGCCTGGCTTATGAGATGTTCGGCGCCCCTGCCCTGATGAGTGGGTACGACATAGCGGTATCCGTAATACTTCTGAACAGCTTCATCGAGATGATAGAAATTACGGCTTCCGGCATACGCCTCATCTCCGAGCATGATACCGGCCCACTGACGGTCGCTCATGGCGCTCGTGCCGCTGTCGGTCAGCAGATCGATGTAGACGTCTTCGGAACGGAGGAGAAAGGTGTTGTACCCGGCTTCGATGAGAGCACGGTGACGTTCTTCGCGGGTTTTCATGGCGATGGGTTCAACCATCTTGATTTTCCACGGTTCCGCCCACGAGCGACGGCCGAACTGCTGGCCCATGGTTTTGATCGTCTGATCGGTCATGAACCACCTCCCCAATTGTTGGGATACTCTGAGATATGATGAAATATAAGCCTTTTTGAGCAATTGCGGGTATTGGCCAGATGGATTCAGTCCGTCATAATATACCGCATCCGTAATCTCATGATTCCCGAGAGAGATTCCTGCTCAATTCGAGCATGGTTTTCATGGGAAGGCGCGCCGTACGATCCGGCCGTATACTCGTAGCTATCGAAACCCTGATCTCTCTCTTGGTGTCCCTGAGGATAACCTCATCTCCGACCTGAACCGGCTCAGACACCCTGACAAAACCGCAGCTCAAGCCGCGGGGAACAAATCCCTCCGGCCTGTCGGGGCTTACAATGCTGAATATCCTGTCCCCGTGACGGTCGATACCCATATCGGTCACACATGAGAGAACCACGCCGATTTTTTTCCCGTGACGGTCGATTACATCCGCCTGGGGTTCATGTGCGGAGACTTTGCGCAGGTCATATCCGGTAAAGGGACAGGTATATGGCACATCATGTACATTTTCCAGGGCTTTTCTCCCGATAAAATCCTTTGTAAAGCCTGTTCTGTCCGAATTGTAGGGAAGTGCAAAAATCCAGGGATTACGGAGAAACGGCCAATGCCCGATGTCCTGGTGGGAAAGCGGCAATCCGGCGCCCGCCCTCAGCGAATCGCGGGCCGCAAAACCGCAGGATATCAGACCGTGTTGTTCCCCGGCTTTCAGAATCATCTCCCATACTCTCACGAGGCGTGACGGTTCAACATACAGTTCAAATCCGAATTCGCCGGTATACCCCGACCGTGACAGCATAACAGACGACCCGTCAACGAGCTTGACACCTTCCGAATAGGGAGAGCTCTCATCGAAATAACCCCTCGAAGAATAGTACACCATACCGTCAAACACCCGATCGGCATCGACTATAATCTGCTTCATGACGGCAACCGAACGGATTCCTTGTATATCGATTTTACCGATACGGTCGGAAAGATCGGTAATGGTCACGTTACATCCCCGGCAATGTTTTTTAAGGTGGTTCGTCACAAGCTCGCCCATTCCCGCATTGACAGCGGCGCAATAAAAATCTCGATCCATCTGATAGAGAACGCCGTCATCGACAACCGAACCATCTTCATCCAGAAAAATTCCGTTCGTGCACCGTCCGGGAACTAGCGGTGTTTTCATTTTCCCGATACAGGCATCGAGGTCTTTTGTGAAACACCGCTGAAGCTGACAAAAGGCATCGGGGCCATAAACCAGGATAACCGACATATGGCTCGTATCGAAGATACCGGCATTCGTAAGCACGGCGAGGTGTTCACGTTTCGCTCCGGCCGGATACCATAAAGGCATAAGGTATCCGCCGAATTCAGTCATGTATGCACCATGCGATACATGCCATTCATGTAAAGGAGTAGTTTTCATTATTGTTCCGGAGATAATATTGTGTATTTATTATTGTATTTATTGAGTTTATCTGACAGCTTCAGTAAAAATAAAAAAAACGCTCATAAACTCGACATGCATAGCGGCCGATAATCCTGTAAAGACACTCTGTTGATAAGGTCGGCGGCGACCATACTGTAATTTTAAAAGTAATTTACATAAAAACAGCATTGAGCGGCATACGGCATTACATCTGAAGTTGCTATAGTATATGTATTATTTGCACATAAAGTCAATAATATTTTAATTATTTTTGTGTCATAACAAAATTCTATTGATTTTTATCGTACTATTATGTTTATTGCTGTTCAATAACCGGATATTATCAAAAAGTGCTCATATGATTATCTATTATGGTATTTCTTCGAATATCGCCCCGGCATGATATGTTCTTTTTTCTGTTCATTGTTTTCATAACTCGCCGGTGTGCTCATTTCCATTCGGGAATCGTATGACATGAACGTATTTGCTGAAATGAACAGATTGATGCTTCATAAGGAAATATAAAAAAATGTTATAATGTTTATTATTATAACCGCCGTTTTCACTGAGGTTTTTCATAACCAATACTATCATATTGTTTTCTGCAAAGGAGGGAATCATGGTAATCGATAGCACAAATATC
>JAJFUH010000016.1 GCA_021372535.1 bacterium | reverse complement strand
TGTAAATACCTTTCTCCTGTATTTTGCAGGACATACAATATGGTATAACAGGAGACTCTTATTATGTCTTTTCAGGATGTGTTCGCTCATCCTGACAATATAACCCCGGAGTAGAACTCCGAGGAATTCTTTTGATTAAATTTTATGAATAGGTCGGGATAAAGAGCGTATTAGTTTACGGAATGTTTTGGATATAAATTTACTGCTCTTCTCCCCACGAACTCACCCCTGTTCCTTGTATATTTCAAGAGGAGGGATAGTACCATCAACATCTTTATTATCAAAGTGTTATATGAGTGGTGAGTTTCCATGACCAAGGGCGGCAACTATCACCTTATTCTGCTGCAAATAATAAAGTGTTCATTATTTTACTGGACAATGCCGAATAAAGTATTAATTTATGAATAGGTGTGATAAATCCACAATACACAAATAAACCCTTCGCCGGGAGGTAAAACATGCGAACGCTGAAGCGATTATCAGCACTCTTTGTCTTTATATTAATAATAGTCATGAGTTGGGGATGTTCTGTTATGCACAGCCAAACACGCGGTAAGGAGACTGAAAAAAAGATCAGCACACGCACGACAGGATATTTTTTATTTATTCCGCTATGGACAAATGAGACCATAATTACAAAAGAAAAAGAAGCTGAATAAAGACGATTTCGGTGCCACTTGACAAAATGAAACTCCACCCCCAAATTACAGGAGCTGAAATCAGGTATATGAAAACGTTCGGAGCATATGGCGGTATTAAGTGAAAAGAAGTCTATACGGGCATTCGATATCTCTTCCTCAAAGGTATAGTAAACAATCCTGAATGATATTCAGACCAAATAACGTTTGCATCGGTTATTGGCAATAAATCAGGCGCTTAAAAGCGTGGTAAAAACTCTACATGTCTGAATTTTGGCTGTCAAGGGTCGGCACGAAGTACCAATTTACATGCCCTTGACAGCAACAAAACAATACATTTCATTATCGGGCGTGTGAAAAAGACACTTTTTCACCGCCCTCTTAATATCGCCATAAGAATCGAAAAGGGGGTTCGCAATGAAACGGCAACCGGTACGGTATTTGGTAGTGCTTTTATTGGCGATTCTGGCACTGTGCTCGTGCGGAACAGGGGAAAACGCCCGTGAAAACGCCTTTTATGTTTCCCCGACGGGCAATGACGGCTGGTCGGGAAAAAAGGGGAAACCGTTCGCGACCATAGAGAAGGCCCGCGATGCGGTACGGGCGCTCAAGGCAAAGGGTCCCCTGACAAAGCCTGTCACCGTATACATCGGCGGCGGTGTCTATACGCTGTCGAAGCCTGTTGTGTTCACTCCGGAGGATTCGGGCACTGCCGAATTCCTTGTCACCTATGCCGCGGTTCCCGGAGAGAGTCCCGTGGTGAGCGGCGGGAAAGCCATCACCGGCTGGAAAAAGGGCGCGGACAGCGCATGGACGGCTGAAATTCCCGAGGTCAAGGCGGGTACGTGGTATTTTCGTCAGCTCTTTGTGAACGGAAAGCGCTGCCAGAGGGCGCGGACTCCCGATAACGGCTTTTTTACCGCGGACGGCGAGATTTCCATGGAAGACCAGGCGCGCTTCACCTTCCGCAACGATGACATCAAACCCGGATGGGCAGAATCCGGCGACATCGAGGTAATCGCGCTTCAGGCATGGGCGGAAATCCGTATGCCCATCAGGAACATCGATGTCGCAAAGAAAATCGTCACCCTCTCGGGGAAATGCAGGCCCTCGAACCGTGAAAAGGACGCCCGCTACTGGGTGGAAAACATCCGCGAGGGTCTCGATCAGCCCGGAGAGTGGTATCTGGACCGGACAGCGGGTGTGCTCTCGTATATCCCCCGGCCCGGGGAAGACATGACGAAGGCCGAAGTCATTGCCCCTGTCGCGCAGGAGCTCGTACGGTTCGAGGGGAAACCCGAGACGAATTCATACGTGACGAATATCGCCATCAGAGGAATTACCTTCTGTTACACCGACTGGTCGCTGCCTGCGGAAGGATATTCGGATGTCCAGGCGGCGTACGACATACCGGCTGTGATTACCGGCAACGGTGCGCAGTCGGTGACCATCGAGGGCTGTGCGGTCAGGCATGTCGGCAATTACGCCGTCGAGTTTGCCCGCGGCTGCACGAAAATCACCATTACCGAAAGCGAGCTTGCGGACCTCGGCGCCGGAGGGGTCAAGATCGGCGAGCCGACAAACCGTGAAAACACGGCGGAGCAGACATTTGGCAACAGCGTGACCGACAATCACATCCATGACATCGGCGAGGTATATCCCGCGGCGTGCGGCATCATGATCTTTCTGAGCGGCGGCAACCTGATCTCCCACAACCATATCCACGACACATACTACACCGGCATCTCGAACGGCTGGTCATGGGGGTATGCCGAGACGAACGCGAAGGAGAACATCATCGAGTTCAATCATGTGCACGATATCGGCCGTGGCATGCTGAGCGACATGGGCGGAAATTATAACCTCGGCGTCCAGCCCGGCTCGGTCATCCGCAACAACCTGTTCCACGACATCACCTCGTACGGCTACGGCGGATGGGGAATATACACCGACGAGGGTTCGAGCTATATCCTCATTGAAAACAATATAGTATACCGTACGAAGTCCGGGGGTTTCCACCAGCACTACGGCCGTGAGAACATCGTCCGCAACAACATTTTCGCCAACGCCGTGCTGGGACAGATCATCCGATCGAGAATGGAGGAGCACCTCAGCTTCACCTTCGAGCGCAATATCGTGTACTGGGGCGAACGTCCGCTTTTAGGCGGAAACTGGAGCGACAATCAGTATAAGCTCGATTACAATCTCTACTACAATACGAGCGGCGAGCCGGTGATGTTCAAGGACTGGACGTTCGAGCAGTGGCAGAAGCGCGGACAGGATGTTCATTCGATGATTGCCGATCCGCTCTTCGCAGACCCCGAAAACGGCAACTTCACCCTGAGTTCCGATTCACCGGCGTTCAAACTCGGATTCAAGGCAATCGATATGAACACGGTGGGTCCACGCAAGTAAAAGGGCGGATTTTTCGGAACATTTCCGTTGTAAACGGATTCGTTATGCAATGAAGCTTCAAATTTTCGGTTATCCTTTTATATTGCTCACATCATTGATCCCCCTCGGCTCCCGCTGCGCGAGTCGCCGTATCCCCCTTATAAAAGAAAGGGGGAATTAACCCATCTCCCCCCTTAAAAAAGGGGGATGCCGCAGGCAGGGATCATATATTATATAATATCGGATATTTCTACTTTATATTTATGTAATGCTTATTAAAAGGGATAATCGAATTCACATCTTCACACAAATAGCGCGCGGAGAATACATTGAATAAACCGCGCGCTTTTTTT
The DNA here is from genome assembly GCA_021372535.1 of bacterium. Lineage (NCBI taxonomy): Bacteria > bacterium. The sequence goes on along the minus strand of JAJFUH010000016.1, from coordinate 27,528 downwards.
GTATATTATGGGAAGCATTCATTATCCTTGACTGAAACGATGTTATGGGCTAATTTGGAAACAAACGTATCGAGAAAAAAACTGGGAAATTTCATTTTGAAAGGCACTTCCATGGCACCACGAATTATGGGATTTTGTATGCTTACGCTTCTTTTTTCATGTCTGGTTTTTTCAGGATGCGGGAAGAAACAGGTAACGTCGACGGAACCCATTCCCCTTCCCGAACACCCGCGTCCCGATTTCAGTCGGACGGACTGGATCAACCTCAACGGACGGTGGAGCTTCGCCCTCGACTCCCTCGATGTCGGCGCTGCCAGAGAATGGTTCAGGGAAGGCACGCCGTTCCCCGACACGATCACCGTTCCCTTCTCATGGGCTTCACCGCTTTCGGGCATCGGCAGGAAAGATGTGCATATCGCCTGGTACGCCCGTGATTTCGAGGTTCCGAAGACATGGGACAACCGGTTTGTGTTCCTCGTTATCGGCGCTTCGGATTTCACCACGAAAGTCTGGGTCAACGGTCACGAGATCGGCGTTCACGAGGGAGGATATACCCCGTTCGAATTCGAGATAACCGAAGCCCTTTTTGAAAAAGGAGCCAATCATCTTGTCATACGGGTCGAGGATGAACCAACTCCGGGACGGCTTGTGGGCAAGCAGGTCTACGGCGAAGCGAAAGGCATCTGGCAGACCGTATACCTCGAACCGCGCTCCGAGCTTCACCTGAAAATGGCGCATTTTTCTCCGGACATCGACCGTAAACTGGTCAAAATGCACCTGGCCTTCTCCGCGGCTACCGGTATGAACGACGAGGTCAGTATAGCCTTCGCCGATACATCGATCGCTCCGGTCAGGAAACCGCTGCCCCCGGGACAGGGTGAGTTCACGTTGACCATCCCGGTGCCGAAACCGCATCTCTGGAACCTCGATGACCCGTACCTCTATAATGTCGATATTACCCTCATCTCGGAAAAAGCGGCCATCGACACGGTTCACACGTACTTCGGAATGCGGAAAATCGGCGCCGCCTACCGTCCCAACTCGCGCGATATGTATGTGACGCTCAACAACAAGCCCGTGTATCTCCGGATGACCCTCGACCAGTCGTACCATCCCGAGGGTTTTTGCACCTTCCCGAGCGATGAGTTCATGCGCGGGGAAATCGAGCGGGCAAAAACCATCGGCCTCAACTGCCTGCGGATTCACATCAAAACCGAGATGCCCCGCAAGCTCTACTGGGCCGACAGGCTCGGTCTCCTGCTCATGTGCGACATACCCAATATCAACGGCGAACCGACCGAATACGGCCGTAAAAACTGGGAATATACGGCGTTCAATCAGATCGAGCGCGATTACAACCACCCCTCGATTTTCTCGTGGGTACTCTTCAACGAAACATGGGGACTCGTGACCCGCATCGAAAAACTTCCCGGCGAATTTGTCCATGAATACATGCCCGAAACACAGGCATGGGTGAAATCGATGTATCTGACCGCGAAAAATGCCGACCCGACCCGTCTCGTCGAGGACAATTCGCCCGACCAGGGACGCCGCTGGCATGTGATGACCGACATCAACTCGTGGCATGCTTACCTCCCCGGCTATCGGTGGGCCGAATACATGGATGAGGTTGTGAGAAACACCTTCCCCGGATCGGAATGGAATTTCATCGGCGGGAACAAACAGCCAGATATTCCCATGATGAACTCGGAATGCGGCAATGTGTGGGGGTACAAGGGCGGCACCGGCGATGTGGACATCAGCTACGAGTACCACATCATGATGAATGAGTACCGCCGTCGGCCCAGGATCAGCGGTTTCCTGTTCACCGAGTTCCACGATGTCATCAACGAGTGGAACGGCTACTACCGGTTCGACCGGAGCATGAAGGATTTCGGGCTCGATGAGCTCTGCCCGGGAATGACCGTGCGCGACTTCCACAGTGACCTTTACCTTATTCCCGGCGGGGATTTCAAGAAAATCGTCGCCCCCGGAGACACCTTTTCGGTGCCGGTTACCGCATCGTTCCTGAGCGATACTGTTCCCGGAGAGCTGACGGTGAAAACGCTCTTCCACGGGTGGAACCGTTTCGGGGACCACCGTGAATACTCCGCGGATTCGCTGACCGTACGGCCGGTGAAATACTCGGTGGTCAAGCTTCCCGACGTGAAACTCACCGCTCCGAAGGAAGAATGTATCGCCATGTTCTGTACATTCCTCATCGATGCGAAGGGCGATACGCTTCACCGTAATTTCCTGCCGGTTCGTGTGCTGAAGAGCGAATCACCGCGCCGGGAGACAATAAAAGGGAAAGCGGAAATTGTCCGCAGGATGCCGAACGAGTTTTCGAAAAGCGAGTGGTCGGTAAAACAGAAAGCAATTTTCGACAGCCTCAAGGTCTGGGGAACTGGCACCGGTTACTTCGAGTACGAGTTTCCATGGCCGAAAAATCTGAAAGCCGATGCGGTTCAGGAAATCGAATTCATCGCCGAACTCGGCGCCCGCCGGATACAGGGTAAGGACATGGGAGAGGATTATGTGAGCCAGGGAATCGACAATATCAGCGCGAAAGGCATCGATCCGGGGCACAATCCCAATTCCTACCCCATGACCGATGATAAAAAGCATCCCTCGCAGGTGGGGATTACTCTCAACGACACCGATTCGCAGGCTATCACGCTTGCGAATGACCCCGCCGATCACCGTGGCAATCTCTCATGGCTCAGCCAGAAAGAGGACGATACCCTCACAGAGGCGGGTTCCTACGGCTATCTGGTCAAGGTGCAATTCGGCGGAGAGGCGCTGAAAAAGGCGGCGGAAGAGGGTACGGCGCGGGTGAAGCTCGCAGTCACCGGAGGTACCGGCTCGGATGGCGGGCTGAGCGTGTATGGCGAGCAGTTCGGGAGGTATATAATCGACCCGACCGTGGTCTTCAGGCTGAAATAAGTACCGAACCATCGGTTTGTATTCGAGGAGAAAGAGCGATTCCATACATAACGATATAAATAATTGCGCATGGTTTATCCATTAGATCCTGAAACGAGTTCAGGATGACGGTCATGCCGAACTTGCTTTGGTATCTATTTGTTAAAGAAACGCAATATAATATTTCGTCAAGTATGATCATGGGAAGGAGTTACAGTGTATAAAAAACGTTCACTATGGTTTCTCTTACTTGCCGTACTGTTTTTGTGGAGTCCGTTGAGTCATGCGGTCAATTTCCCAAAACCTGTGGGGCATGTCAACGATTTCGCCGGTGTCATGAACGGCTCCGCAAAAAACGAGCTTGAATCGGCCCTCCGCGATGTCAAGAGCCAGACCGGTGCCGAAATCGCCGTGGTGACCGTGAAAGACATGGGTGGGCTCGATGAACAGACGTACGCAGTGGAACTCATGAAAGCATGGGGTATCGGGTCGAAGGAGCGTAATGACGGCGTTCTCCTCCTTCTCGCGGTTCAGGAGCGACGGGTAAAGATCGAGGTCGGGTACGGTCTCGAACCTCTCATAACGGACGGCCTGTCGGGACAGATACTCGACCGGTATGTCGTGCCGTCCCTGAAAAAGAACGATTACACGACCGGACTTGCACAGGGCGCGCTCGCTCTGGCCTCGGTCATCGCCCGTGACAAGGGTGTCACCCTGAGCGGCGGCGCTGCTCAGGCCCAGCAATATCAGCCTCGACCGGTAAAGAGAACCACGAGTCCGATCTTTCCGCTCTTCAAAATATTTTTCATCATTGTTATTTTCATACTCCTTTCCAGGAGGCGGCGGGGCGGAGGCGGCGGATTTCTCACCGGAATGATCCTGGGTAGTATGCTCGGCGGCGGCGGAAGACATCATTATGGCGGTGGTTTCGGCGGCGGATTCGGCGGAGGTGGCGGTTTCGGCGGCTTTGGCGGCGGATTTTCGGGCGGAGGAGGAGCGTCACGGGGATTCTGATGCCACCAAATAAAGAATGATTGTAATTCACCACGGATGAACACGGATTAATGGTAAAAATCTTTTAGCCACTAAGGCACTAAGGCACTAAGAATTTCAAGAAATTATTTATACTTTTATAAGCAATTATCAAATACAATATCGGAAAATAAATACTCCTAAATCCATATTCTATCAAATCTTGTGGATGATATAATTATTTGATTTTTTCGTTACATGAAAAGAATTCATCATAGGTGTGCAAAAAGATGGTTTTTCACCAGTTTTCCCAAGCTTGAATGGAAACGATTTGTATTCTGATAAATTCCGTATTTATCAGTGTTCATCGGTGGTACATAAACGAATTTTATAATAGATCGGAGGCGACATGACACAGATACCCGAACATATGAAAAAAACCACGGACATGTTTCTTGCAGATATTCGCAAGGCATTCGGGGACAGTCTCAGAACCGTTATCCTGTATGGCCCGGCTGCACGGGGGGAACAGCATAAAAACCGTCTCCATATCAATTTTATGGTGATTGTCGATGATAACACCCCGAGCGAACTCGCCCGGTGCGCACGGCATATCAAAAACTGGCACAAAGAGCTCATCACCACGCCGCTCTTTCTCGAACCCGGATTCATCGAACAGTCGCTCGATACCTACCCGCTCGAATTTCTGGACATGAAGACCTCATACGCTGTCGTTTACGGGGATGATGTGCTCGAGGGTATCAGCTTCGAGCCCTCCGATGTCCGGAACCAGTGCGAACGCGAGATAAAAGGCAAGCTTCTTCATCTCAGGGCGGAGTACCTTGCCCTGCGTGGGAATCAGAAAGCGCTCACCGATCTCATTACACGGTCTATCGAGACTTTCCGGCTCGTATTTGCGGGGGCACTGTTCATCAAGGGCCGCGATATTCCCGCCGGCACCGGGCTTCTGCTCGATGCAGTCACGGCTGAATATGGTCTCGATGCCTCGCTTTTCAGGACACTTACAGGAATAGCGCACGGGGATATAAAAGCAGGAGAGGCTGAGACAGACGAGATATTCGATCTTTATGTCGAAGAGCTGGACAAGCTTTCCAACGCCATCAATTCCATGACCGGCGAACCGGAAAACAACAGCGGGAACATGGGGACATAACCATGAATGGTGCAGTGAATATTTCCGGAAACGACACCATAAAGCAGACGGGGAAACATCGCTTTTCCAATGCCCTTGAATCCTGGCGGTTTGTGGTTCTCTCGGTAATTTCAGCCGGAATATACGAGTTTTACTGGTTTTACCGGAACTGGAAGCTTCTTAAAAATCACCGGAATCCATCGATCAGCCCCGGCTGGAGAACCGCAGGATTGTCGGTACCGGTGTACAATATCGTCCTTTTATACCGTCAGTTCAGAGATATCCGTGACAGCGCCCGTGAAGAGGGATGCGCTGCTTTTTCTTCGCCCGGCATGATTATTTTTCTGTATACGGCCGCAAGCATTCTGCTGATTCTGATTGCCCTGTTTGAAATGAAAGTAAAAGGAACGGCGGTACTCGCCATGCTGACTTTTTTAAGCGTGCTTGCCACAGCGGGTTCGGTCTGGCCACTTGCAGTCGTTCAGGCGACCTATAACCGGTTCTGGAAAAACCGTCAGCCCGACAGCCCGGTACGGACATCGTTTTCAAAAGGAGAAAATATCCTGCTTGTGCTCGGGAGTCTCTACTGGGCTCTGACATTCCTGATACTGGCTCTGCCGAAGTAATGTATGAACACCACGGAAATCAATGCAGACCCGTAAATGATGGGAACGGTTAATAGTAGTTACCAAATATAATACAGATAACCTTTTAACCCGGAATATTCATGAATATATATAACCACGAAAACACAAAGACACAAATTTATATAACATATTATTTATACTATCATTAACAATTAATAAACATTAACACCTAAAATATATATTGCTCCGGCGGATAAATAATGATACCAATAGCAGGAATAGATGCCGAAACAAGTTCGGCATGACGTCATCCGATATCACTGTTTAATCGCCGAAGCAATAAATAAAAAATAAAATCCATGAAAATTCGTCCGATCCGTGAAAATCCGCGTTTTATTAAGTTTTATGAACAGATCGGGTAAAAAATCATTTGTCTCTTGGTGCCTTTGTGCCTTTGTGGTAAATTCCAGGATAAAAAATATCGTTTCGGATTCAGCAATGACTGTCAATCTGGCATGTTGAAAACAAAAATAAACATCATTTAAGGGAGTGAACAACCATGAGAAAAGTTCTTATCGTTCTTGCAGTTATTTTACTCGTGCTCCTTGTTGTCGGAGTCATGGCGTTTTCGTGGATCAAGACCACATACAACACCATGGTGACTATGGACGAGGAAGTCAACGGGGCATGGGCGCAGCTCGAAAATGTCTACCAGCGCAGATTCGACCTCATACCGAATCTCGTGGAAACTGTTAAAGGATATGCGGCGCATGAAAACGAGGTGCTGACGCAGGTGACCGAGGCGCGGGCGAAAGTCGGCGGCGCAGGGACACCCGATGCGCGGCTCAAAGCCGAGGGCGAGCTGACAGGCGCGCTGTCACGGCTTATGGTCGTGGTGGAAAACTATCCGGACCTCAAGGCGAACCAGAATTTCATCATGCTCCAGGATCAGCTCGAGGGCACGGAAAACCGTATCGCTGTCGAGCGCGGACGGTATATCAATATGGTAAAATTGTTCAACCAGTATATACGGCGTTTCCCGACCAATCTGATCGCCTCGGCGTTCAATTTCAAAACCCGGGAAACATTCGAGTCTGTCGAAGGGGCGAAAACCGCGCCGAAGGTGCAATTCAAGTAAATCCCGAACAATCTCCCCAGCGGGACCGATTCGCCACACACTGCTTATCGGTCCCGCCAGGATACCCTCCTGTGGCCATACTCCGATAGCTGTTCGGAGCCGTCCGGCAATCGATCACCCTTATAGAGACAACCATTTTTACGTCAGTTTTACCGATAATTTCGTATTGATTAAGCATAATCGGAACAGAATATCCGCGCCGCTGCAATTATATCTAAAATAATGACAAACAAGCACCTGAATCCTATTCATCCCAAAGAAATTTCCTTTAATACGTAAAAAAGGCTTTACAAAAAGCGTAGAGAGAGTTATATAATCGTCTAAATATTGTGTGCCATAAAGCCATACAATACCACATATAGTTATTCAGAAAGGCATCGATAGGTTTTTGTTTTTGAAGTGTTAAAAAAACTGCTTGACAAAATTATGGCGTTTAGTTATTAAATTAAAACAACATATTGTACCCCACATTATTTTTCACACAAAATATAGTTATTTTTATTGAATATTCGGGATAATAAATATTCTTTTCATAGACTTTTTGTTTGATGAGGCCGGAACATGAAATTTGAATTCAGTGTACCGTTTGCCGAGGTCCGCAAACGTGACGGCAGACGTGTTGCTTTCGATCCTGATAAAATACGAAAGGCCATTGCAAAAGCAGGCGCTGCATCCGGCGAATTCGACCAGTTCGAGGCGGAGCTGCTGACAGGGCAGGTTATAAAGGTTCTTTCCCACAGTTCCCGCAAGGGGATACCGGGAATTGAGCAGATTCAGGATATTGTCGAACATGTCCTCATTACCTCGAACCATCTGAAAACCGCCCGCGCCTATATCGTCTACCGTGAACAGCACCGTAAACTCCGCGAAGACCGGAAAACCGTCGTCGATGTATTCAGCTCGGTGAACGAGTATCTCGACCGCGCCGACTGGCGCATCAATGCAAACGCGAATCAGGGCTATTCGCTCGGCGGCCTCATACTCAACGTTTCCGGCAAGGTTATCGCCAACTACTGGCTCAATCATGTCTACAGCGAAGAGATCGGGGAAGCGCACCGTAACGCCGACATTCACATCCACGATCTCGATATGCTTTCGGGATACTGCGCCGGCTGGTCGCTCAGAACGCTCCTCAATGACGGATTCAATGGCGTTCCCGGAAAGGTCGAGGCCTCACCGCCAAAGCACCTTTCGAGCGCTGTCGGGCAGATGGTGAATTTCCTTGGCACGCTCCAGAACGAATGGGCGGGCGCCCAGGCGTTCAGCTCGTTCGATACGTACCTCGCCCCGTTCGTCCGCGTAGACCGTCTTTCATACGATGATGTGCTCCAGCACATCCAGGAATTCGTCTACAACCTCAATGTCCCGTCACGGTGGGGAACGCAGACGCCGTTCACCAATGTCACGTTCGACCTTGTGTGCCCGGCGGACCTGAACTGGCAAAAGCCCCTCATCGGCGGTGTGGAGCAGGATTTTACGTACGGCGACCTGCAGTTCGAGATGGACATGATCAACCGTGCGTTCATCGAGGTCATGAGCCGCGGAGATGCAAAAGGCAGGGTGTTCACGTTCCCGATACCGACCTACAATATCACCAAGGACTTCCCGTGGGAGCATCCGAATACCGACCTGCTGTTCGATATGACCGCCAAGTACGGCATCCCGTACTTTCAGAATTTCATCAACTCCGACCTGCAGCCCAACATGGTCAGGTCCATGTGCTGCCGTCTCCAGCTCGATCTCCGTGAGCTTCTCAAACGCGGCAACGGCCTGTTCGGGTCGGCTGAAATGACCGGCTCGATCGGCGTGGTGACAGTCAACTGCGCCCGTCTCGGGTACCTCGCAAAAGGGGACAAGAAGGATTTTTACGAGCGGCTCGACGGGCTTCTTATCCTCGCTAAGGAAGCGCTCACCGTCAAACGCAAGGTGATCCAGCGCCTCATCGATAACAGCCTTTTCCCATATACCAAGCGCTATCTCAAGGACATCCGCAATCATTTTTCCACTATCGGGGTGAACGGCATCAACGAATGCATCAGGAATTTCACCCGGAACGAGTATGACATCACCGACGAGCGGGGGCATGCGTTTGCCTGTGAAATTCTCGATCACATGAGAGAAAAAATCGTGGATTTCCAGGAGGAAACCGGAAATCTGTTCAACCTCGAAGCCACACCGGCGGAGGGAACCACCTACCGTTTCGCCAAGGAAGACAAGAAACGGTTTCCCGATATTCTCCAGGCCGGCATGTTCGATGCGCCGTACTATACGAATTCGAGCCAGCTCCCTGTCGGGCATACCGACGATCCTTTCGCCGCCCTCACTCACCAGGAGGCGCTCCAGGGGAAATACACCGGCGGAACGGTCTTCCACCTCTACATGAGCGAACATATTTCCAGCCCGGAAGCGTGCAAGAATCTGGTAAGAAAGACCCTCGAACGGTTCCGGATCCCCTACATAACGGTAACGCCGGTTTTTTCCATCTGCCCGAAGCACGGCTACATTACGGGGGAGCACACGTACTGTCCCAAGTGCGACGAGGAGCTTATCGCACGGAAATATTCAACGATGACATTAGATGATTCTCTGTAAGGAAACAATTGGAAAATTTCTCGTTAAGATTACAAACAAAGTATATAGAGAGAGGAAAAGATGATTTTTTTAAATGGGGAAACTGGGGAAAAGTATTGAATTATTCGATTCTCAATAAAAATTAATAAAAAATCATGGCTTATCGAAAGACCATAATAATGGTAAAAATAGCAATAGGGGTTGCTTACATTTAATGTGATTGAGTTGTAGCATAATTTTCTCCTTATTGGCTGTTTTTAATCCTACCGAAGAAAGGTGGTGAAAGAAATGACAGATAGACTTAAACCGGGAACGGATACTCCTATATCAGGACAGTATGCGGTTGTTGGCCCGCGTGGTGGAAAAACTGGTGTTGAAATCACGGCTGTTGAGGGAAAACGTATGCCGCCTACACCTGAAAAAGGAATGGGATATGTCCTGGTTGACGAAACCAAACATAAGAAATAGTTTTGATGAGGGCTCTCTCAGAAATGGTAGAGCCCTAATAAACTGAATAATGATTTATATTGGTAATAGAAATGAAAGAAGCATTTATACGAAATAAAGAATTACCCCGATTTTTCGGAGAGATTAATTTGATCGGCGAAAAAAGGCTTTTTGATATTAGTTTAATTAATACTGATAAGCCTGAATTATTTTACAAACACCCCAACGGTGAAATTTGGATAGGTGATTCGATTACTTGGCTAAATTCATTACCAAAATGTTCTGTAGATTTAATCTTTGCAGACCCACCTTATAACATCAAAAAGGCAGATTGGGATAATTTTGAATCACAGAAAAAATATATTGAATGGTCTTTGAAATGGATTGAACCAGCATCTAAAATTTTGAAGTCTACAGGGACACTTTATATTTGTGGATTTTCTGAAATATTAGCAGACTTAAAAGCTCCTTCAATGAAGTTTTTTAAAAGTTGTCGGTGGATTATCTGGAATTATAAAAATAAAGCAAATTTAGGTAAAGATTGGGGACGCTCCCATGAAAGCATTTTACTTTTTAGAAAATCAAATAATTTCACCTTTAATATTGACTCAATTAGAATTCCTTACTCGAAACATACCCTTAAATATCCCGACCATCCACAGGCTTTAACTAGCCAATACGGTAATGGAAAAAATCATATATGGAAACCAAGCCCCAACGGAGCAAAGCCCCAGGATGTTATGGAAATACCAACTACCTGTAATGGAATGCATGAAAAAACTCCGCATCCGACACAGAAGCCTGAAGAATTGTTAAGAAAGATTATTTTAGCCTCATCAAATATAGGAGATACTGTTTTGGACCCGTTTTTGGGTTCAGGTACAACGGCAGTAGCATCCGAACAATTAAAAAGGAAATGGATAGGCTGTGATTTTAGCCGAGAATATCTTGAATGGGCGATTAATCGTATTGAATTGGTGGAATACTGGGAAATCGAAAAGTGGATAAAATATGATTATAATAACATGCTGAGAAGGAAATCTATACGATGAAATTGCAGAATATCGTTGAAATTGCCACTAACAAAATAAATTTTGTTACCATACAAAATTATGTAAATTTTTGTAATATTTATCTTGAATACATTTCAAAATACCTTCAAGCGGTCATAGTTTCCCAAAATGAAAATTATTACAATTTTTATCAATATGATGCAGACGGTGATTTTCAGATAACCAGGCCAATTAACTCGAATCTTATGTTTAACATAGACACTTTTGCTATTGCTGGAAAAGAATTTTTAAAATTACTTAAATCAGCAAAATACATTAACGAAAAAAACAAAGAACAGAGAAAAATCCTTTTAAATTCTGTTTATACCATACAACAATCAATCGGCGCAACTCTTGATGGTTTGTCAGCTGGAAAATCAAACACGGCCAGAAAATTAAACGGCGACCTTTTTGAAAATTTCATCCGTTTGATAATAAGAGAAATAGGCGTTGAGTGCCGGGCAGGGGTTGTTCAAGTTCCCGTTATTATGAATGGGGAAAAATTATTTGATATGAGCTATCAGCATGATTTAATTATTGAGGATGATAATAGTATTAAAGTTATTGGATCTATTAAAACATCAAGTAAAGACAGAATAGATAAAATTTTTATTGATAAATTCCTTTATACGAAATTGACTGAAACCTTAATCCCTCACATAGCAATATTTCTAAATGATGTTCAAAGAAAAAATACACGGCGAGAGAATGAATACGGTATAAATTCTACGTTTCTACCCGGCCATTTTAAAGGTTATACGGTTAAATTAAACCCCCTTGATGGTGTTTATTATTGTGACATTAGACCGAATATGAAAACAGAAATAATCTTAAAAGACCATATAAAAACTTTTGATTATCTAATTTGCGAAGATATTTGGAAATATTTATAAAAGTTTCTAATATTTATCCAACATTTTTCCCATTTATGCCGGAATTGTTTCCTTTTTTTAATAATAGGCAAAATAATACAAATTATGATAAAAAATCCTATTACTGTAAAATATTGTAGGCTGTTATGTTTGTGTACAAAATGATACACGAAATCATAATTTGGGTTTAATAATTCTTTGCGAACTTTGCGAGAGATTATCTTTAAATTTAAAAAGGAGATTCCATTATGGTTCAGACAGTGATCGGCAATCACACAATCGTCCTCAAAGACGAGGAACGTCAGCAGTGTGAAATCTGGACGAGGGTCATGGGATACTACCGTCCCGTGAGCGAATTCAACATCGGCAAAAAAAGCGAACACACGGAAAGGGTATATTTCAGCGAAAAAAAGACGACTGAATCAGTCTCTCTCTGAGCTGTAGAATCCATGGAAGCACCTCAATACACACTTTCAGATGTCCCCGTCGCCGGAATCGAGCCTATGACGACCATAGACTTTCCCGGCAGAATGGCGGCTGTTTTTTTTACCCAGGGCTGTCCCTGGAACTGCAGGTACTGTCATAATCCGTCATGCAGGGTTCACGATTTCCCCGTCAGTTTCGAGCGCCCGCATATCGAATCGTTTCTCATTGAGCGGAGCGATTTTCTCGATGGCGTTGTCATTTCGGGGGGCGAGCCGACGATTCACCCGGCGCTGCCTGATTTCCTTGAATGGATCAGGGACATCGGTTACCTGACCGCTCTTCACACGAACGGGTACAACCCGGAAATGCTCCGGTATCTCCTCAAGCACGAGCTGCTCGATTATGTCGCCATGGATGTTAAGGGTTCTCCGGCGACATACGACCGTATCACCAGGGCGCAGAATTCCTGTGTCAAGGCGTCCTGGAGCATCTCGGCCATCGTTTCATCCGGGATACAGTACGAATTCAGAACGACCTGGCATCCGCTCCTCATGACGGAAAAAGAGCTCCTCGACACCGTCCGGGCAGTATACAGCGCAGGCGGGCGGCGCTATTTCATTCAGCGGAGCCGCGCCCAGGGTGTCCGTGACGATGAGCTCGTCCGGTTCGGCGATGTGATCGATGTGCCCGAGAAGGTGGTGAAAGAAGCGCGAAAACTGTTCGATGAGTTCGAGGTGAGATAGAAAGAACTTATCGGGTTTATGAAATTTAAAGAAAATGAGCCGCACCGGAAGGTGCGGTTTTTTGTTTTAAAGACAGTTTTAGTATAAAGTCGATAGAAAAATATGGAGATATGGTCGGATAGAAGTAAACAGATATATGGACAGAAGGTTTTAATTATTGAATTATCAGTTATTTATCGATCTTATGTTTAAGAACCTTACAAAGCAGAAAATGATATATCGAGATGAATGAAGATAATCAAGCGGTTTTCTTACATTCATCAAGAAGTTGAAAATAGAGTTCCCGTGAGAGATTCGCCGTACGCATGTTTGATTTGATGATTTCGATATCGACATCCGAGTATTGGGGAATAATCACCGGACGCGCCACGCCGTTTTTGACGTATGTTCGATGGCTTCCACGCTTCCGTTCCATGATAAATCCGAGCTTAAGAAAAATGCACTCCAGGACCTTCCAGTTTTCAGGTTTTAAGCGCGGCATCGGGCTTACCTGTCCGCAGGAACCATAAACGGAATAGGAACTTCGATTGTTTTTTCGGAGGCCGGGGTTTTGGGAATAACGTCACCTTGAAGAGCGGCAAAATAGGGAATAAAACCGCAATCCTTCATGACTTTTTCGAGTGTTCCGCGTTCAAAACAAGATAAAAGAAACAACTCGAGCGCTTCTCTCAGGTTGTTTTCAGCCTCATCCGCCGTGAGACCCTGTGAATGAACATCGAGGAGGGAACATGAGGCAAGGAACCATTTCTCACGCTGCATTACGGTAAACGGCAATTGAGCCTTGAAAGTGACCATTACATTAGTATTGCTCATTACAATGCTCTCTCCGTTTTTTTTATTGCTCCGGCGATTAAACAGTGAAATATATTTCGGAAATTGAGCCCTATAAAGGTGATTCGATACAATCTGTGTAACTGCGCACCAAGCCGTCATTCCCGCGAAAGCGGGAATCCATGTTTTTTACTTCCGGTATCATTCTTTATTCGCCGGAGCAATAAGTTGATTTATACTGTAAATAAATTACCGGTTACTTTTACATAATGCAATATAATTCAATGATAAGGATCAGGAACATTCAGGATGTGAAACCTTTGAAATAATGAAAAAGGTCATAATATCCTGTATGTCAGAAGGGTCATTGATGAGGGCAATATACTGTATTTCATAGCATTATTACCCTCACCCTCTATCCCTCTCCCGTAAACAGGAGAGGGAAAAAACGCATTCTATCAGGTATTAGAGTATGTTACTGATAATTATCACTTCGTAAATCGGACATTATTCCCATCCGGATGTTACTTATAGAGTGTACTGTGGTATCAGACATTCTTAACCCGGATTATTCGTGAAAAAATTTCACCATACTCGCCTCGCTGCGCTGCGTCGCGGCAGGAAGGCACAAAAAGTCATAACGGGTTATTATGCATGACGAAACAATTGTTCGTGTTTTTTTATTGTAGATGCAATCCGCTGTGGTTGCCAACTGTAGAAAAAATCCGCGTTCTATTTAAATTTATGAACAGATCGGGTTAAATATAAAAATCCCCCTCTCCGTTCTTTTGGAAAGGGGGATTTGTTATGTGGTACAACCATAAACTACAAACCAGAGACCAGAGACCATAAACCGGTTATTCTACCGTCTCGTCTTCGCCTTCGGTTTGCGGCCGAACTTACTGTCGTCGCCGTTCTGCGGCCGTGAAAACGATTTTTTCGGCTGCGGAGCCGCCGATACCGTCTCGGCACGAACGCGGGTTTTGACACCGGCGTTGAATTCATCGGTAACATCGACCGCGCGCACGGTGCTGAAGCAATGGAACTGATCGATCGGCATCTTCGCATCGGCGACGAGATCGACCTCGAGGTTCGTCGTCGACTTCAGAAGGTTGAGCCGATCCTCGCTGTCTTCGATGAGATATTCGAAAACCGCCGGGTGTACGAACAACGTGTAACTCTTCTCTTTTCCGAAACTCTCGGCGCGCCTGAGCCAGCGTTCGAGCTTGGTGACCGTAGTGTCGCGTCCCTGTACCATCCCGATGCCGCCGCAGGTAGGGCATGGTTCGGCGAAGGTATGGATAAGGCTCGGCCTGACACGCTGACGGGTCATTTCCATGAGGCCGAATTCGCTGATCTGGGAAATGGAAATCTTAGAGCGGTCGTTCTTGAGGGCGTCGACGAACACATCCTCGACGATTCTCCGGTGATCCATATTCGCCATGTCGATAAAGTCGATAACAATGATACCGCCGATATCCCTGAGACGGAGCTGACGGGCTATTTCGACCGCGGCATCCTTGTTGGTATTGAGGATTGTCTCCTCCTGTGTCGATTTACCGAGATACCGGCCGCTGTTGACATCGATGACCGACAGGGCTTCAGTGTGATCGAATACAAGGAATTCGCCGTTTTTAAGCCAGATTTTCCTGCCGAATATATTCTCGATCTCACGTTCGATATCATGTTTGTCAAATATGGGCTCCTTGTCTTTATAAAGATGGACTTTATTGACCATATTCGGGGAGATCGAGTTCAGATACCCCCTGATTTCATCATAGTGCTCCCTGGTATCGACAATCACGCGGCTGACATCCTCGCCTAAAAGATCGCGGATAATACCCGAGGTCATCCCCATTTCCTTATGGATAAGCGCCGGCGGGGAAACACCTTCGGCCTTTTTCATGAGCGCCTCATGACTTTTCATGAGGTCCTTGACATCAGCCGCGATTTCTTCCTCGCCTTTCCCCTGGGCAAGCGTCCTGATAATGAGCCCGAACCCTTTTGGCCTGTGTTTGCCCGAAATATGCTTCAGGCGCTTGCGCTCGGCCCATGACTCAATCTTGCGCGATACACCCACCTTGTTGCCGCCGGGCACCAGCACGAGGAATCTCCCGGGGAGAGAAATCTCGGAGGTAATCCGCGCGCCCTTTGTGGAAATGGGCTCCTTGGTTATCTGGACAATGATTTCCTGGTCTTTTTTAATGATACTTTCGATAGGCGGATATTTCCGGTCGAATTTCCCCCTCCCCCTTTTTTTGCCGGACTGCGTCTTTCCACCGGAACGCCCCGGCTGTTCTTCCTCGTCCTCGTCCTCGTCAAGATCATACTGGGCGGCAAAATCTATCGACGATCCGCTTACATCGGAAGCATGGAGAAAAGCGCTCTTTTCCATGCCGATATCGACAAATGCAGCCTGGATGCCGGGGATGATGGCATTGACCCTGCCCTTGTAAATATCCCCCACCATACGTTCGTTGTCAGGCCGCTCAACCCATATTTCGACCAGTTTCGAATCCTCGAGTATCGCGATTCGTGTTTCATGGGTGGCGGTGTTAATAATAATTTCACTATTCAAAATTCCTCCTTGTAATACCTGGTGAGGCAAGTAAATAACCTGCCGCTACCATATAACGTCAAACGGTGTAACCCGTTCGCCATTCAGTACGGCGTATTGTTCCGTCCGGGTCACGCCATCGGGGATATCCCCCTTAAAAAGATAACCAATAACCTCCGTGGGCTTCACTGTCATATCCGCGCTGGAGCTGAGAAGCATTGAAAATCCCGAACCATCGGCGGCGGGATTCAATTCAGCTATGCCGGGACGGATATCGACCGTTTTCGGCCCCTTTTTTGTCGTGCGTTCGATGGTGATGTTCTCCTGCCCGAGCATCCGATTCAGAGCGGCGACGCACTCGCTGTCAACAGTGCACGGCACAAAATACTCAGCCAGCGCAACGATGGCATTGAGAGATTCCGCCTTGTCAGGAATCGATCGAATGTCGATGAGCTCAAAACCGTCGACCAGCACCGTACGTAAAACATCTTCAATGTGCGGAAACGGCTTCTGCAGGGTAAAATCAGCATATTCCGCAACACTTTTCATCCCGAGCGGGAGCGGCGGACAGAACGAGATTTTCGGATGGGGATGAAAGCCCTGCGAATGTGCTATCGGTATCTCCGCCCTGCGCATGGCACGATCGAACAGCCGCACGAGGTCAAGATGACCGGTAAACCGCACCGCGTTTGTCTTCGCAAACTTTATCCGGAACCGTGTATCGAGGAGAAAAGGAACTCCAGCCCTGCCGGGAACGGCTTTTCTTTTTCTCCCGTACAGCGTATTCCGTGAAGAGCTTTTGGCCGGAGTGGTTTTCACCTCCGGAGAGGCATGTCCGGACGATTTTTTCATCAAAGCACAGAAAGGGGCAAACGAACCGCAGTTCTGGCATGTCTCCGAACAATCAGCCGTGGACTCTCCTTTCAGAGCTCTCTCGCGTTCCCGGAGCAGGTACGATTCGTCGATACCATAGCTGAGATGACTCCAGGGAAGCACCGAATCCGTATCGGATCCGCCGCCGCCTTCCTCGAGCCGTATACCGGCTCTCCCGAACGCCTCCTGCCATAAAACCGCATTAAAGTTCTCCGACCACCCATCGAGCCTGCATCCCCGTTTCCATGCATCCATGATGATCGCGTCGGTTCTCCGGTCTCCCCTGCCGAGACGGCATTCGAGCATGGATACCAAGGGATCGTCTGTTTTTATGGTGATGGATTTCGACCGGAAAAACTGCCTGACCAGTTTCGCCTTTTCGGTGAGTTCAGCGACAGAATTCTGCGGTTCCCGCTGAAACGGGGTCATGGGTTTGGGAGCAAACGAGGAGAGTGTAACGTTGACGCGATGGCCTCCGAAACGTTTCAGGAGAGAATTGATAACGTTCAGGAGGTTCGCGATGGCGACAGCATCTTCGCCGGTTTCCGTGGGAAGCCCGATCATGAAATAGAGTTTGAAACCGTCCCAGCCCCCTTTAAGCGCGGTTGTCAGCGTTTCGAGAAGCTGCTCCTCGGTGAGATTTTTGTTGATCACATCGCGAAGCCGCTGCGTTCCCGCTTCGACTGCAAAGGTGAGGCTCGATTTCCTGCCTCCGGCGACCGCTTCGGCCATTTTGACCGAAAAGTTGTCTGCTCTCATGCTTGACAGGGAAACCGATACCACCTGACCGTTCAACGCGCTGCCGATTCCTGCAATCAACTCCTCGAGGCCGGAGTAATCGGATGTCGACAGGCTGACCAGTCCCACATCCTCCCAGCCCGTGCTCCGGATACCTCTGACAATCTGTTCGACAATCTCATTCACCGGCCGTTCACGTTTGGGACGGTATGTAAGGCCGGCGCTGCAGAAACGGCATCCCCTCGAACATCCGCGGGCAATCTCGACCGCAAGCCGGTCATGAACCACTTCGCAGAGGGGAACAAGAGGGTGTTCGGGATAATACTCCGGTTTCAACCGCTCGACAAACCGTGCAACAACAGGCATTGGTGCGCCTTCGACGGCCTCCATGCCCATAAAAGAACCGTCGGCTGCATACTGAGGGGAGTAAAGCGAAGGAACATACACACCCCCGACACGTGCAAGCTCACGAAGCGTCGCCGCGCGCGACAAACCGGACTTCCTGCGGCGTTCGACCACATCGAGCATTTCGGGAAACGCCTCCTCGCCGTCACCCAGAAGGAATGCATCGAAAAACTCGGCTACCGGTTCGGGATTGATACAGCAGGGACCTCCACCGAAGATGAGCGGATGGGTTTCATCCCTGTCGCATGCCCTGACCGGTATACCCGCAAGATCGAGCATGTTCAGCACTGTCGCGTAATGAAGCTCATACTGAAGCGTAAAACCTACTACATCGAATGAAGAGACGGGGAGAAACGATTCGAGAGACCACAGGGGAATGTTTTCTTCCCTCATGATCGCTTCCATGTCGACCCATGGTGCAAAAGTACGCTCACAAAGGGTCCCGCCCCTTTTGTTGAGAATATGATACAGAATGTAAAAACCCATAAACGATTGTCCGATATCGTAAATATCAGGGAAAGCCAGGCAAACCCTGACAGATTGAGATTCCGGACTTTTTTTTATCATATTGAGCTCTCCGCCGACATACCGCGCCGGCCGTGAAACTTTATGGAGAACCCGTTCGAGCCGTTCTTTTATATCCACTTGATATTCCATGTGTTAATGATAATTACCCAGCAAAAAGACATTTTAACCCATATTAATGTAATATAATGATTTATCGCGCCATATACAACTCAATTTCTGGCGGTTCTTCTTTGATGGTCCATTTTATTTTAAGACCTTTGAAGTCAGTAGTGCCCAGTTAAAACTGTAATAATAATGCCGGGCAGGCCGCGACCTGTCTTTGCTCGAAAAATCCTGAAAATCGAGCACCGGAATGTGGATTATTCTGGATATGATTATTGCCCCATATCCGCCTGAACTCACCCCTTGGCCTCTCTCTTGATCCGAGAGAGGGGAAGCGCCGGATAACATCTGCTTTATCAATGTATTATGCGCAGCATGAGTTCCCGTGATCAACGGCTGCATCTCTAATGTTCTGCGGTAAGGGAAACAATATCACTATCGGAATATTCTTTTCATTACCGAAGCAACAATAGTTGTATAAGAATATTATTATTTAACAAACTTGCTTCTGGCGCAAAATTTTGGTATATTTATTTATCATTACAGTATTTTATATTTCCGAAACCGATTAAAGAAAAGGTTGCCATTTCCATGAGATTACTTTCAGCACAAAATATTCAGCAGGACATGATTTTAGGCAAATCAATCTATACAGTACACAACAAACTCCTGCTCGGTGCAGGTTTCCGCATATCGCCGGATATCAAGACAAAGCTTCTTGAGCGCGGATATTCCCAGGTCTATATCATGGAAAACGGCACCGAGGATGTCATACCGGAAGATATAATTTCCGAGGAAATCAGGATACAGGCACAATCTGTCATTGCGGACAAGGCAGACAAGATACAGCGGTATTTCAGATTCAGGGATATCAGCCGCACAAAAATCTACGAACTGCTGAACAGCGGCTATCTCAAGGATATGAATATCACCTATGACATGAGGAAAATCGTCAACGAGATTTTTCATGATATTTCAAGCGTCGGGGCGACAACCTTGAATTCCGCGCTCTTTAAAGCCGAGAATTCATACTATATGGATCATTCGATAAACACCACGGTGATTTCGATCCTTCTCGGGAAAAAGTACGGCTTTACAAAAGCGGAGATGCTCAATCTCGGGGTAGGAGCTTTTCTCCATGACTTCGGGAAAGTTGTCATTGAAAAAATCCGGGAAAATTCCAATCCGGACGTTGCCGATGAACTGTCGCGCGAGCACCCGACATTCGGGTATCTCCTCGTCCGTAACAGTAAAAGCTCCTCGCCGATGGTATCCCAGATCATCAACCAGCACCATGAAAACCAGGACGGATCGGGTTTTCCCATCGGACTCAAAGGGGAAAATCTTCCGCCCACGAGCACTGCCAAAAGGAAAACCAAGGGTACCATTTACCGGCTTGCGGAAATCTGTTCCGTGGCCAATGCCTACGATAATCTGGTGATGAATCCGAAAGACTCGCAGCAGAAGTCCCCCGAGGAAGCCATCAAGGAGCTCATTCTCAAGGTGGGAACGATCTATAACAAGCACATTGTCAGCATGTTGACCGATATCATTCCCGTATTCCCGGTCGGCGCCACCATCCATGTGAAAGAAATCGTCGATCCGGCGCTTATCGGTTATACGGGCGTCGTCGCCCAGATCAATCCCAAACATCTCAACAAGCCCGTGATAATCCTGCTCTACGACAGGACGATGAAGCATATCAAGCCGAGGATGATCGATACATCAAAACTGAAACATGTAAAACTCGATCTCGTGCTGTAATGTCCCTTCTTTTTTCAGAGATGCAGCCCCCCGATATTTTCACTGCCGTTTAACCTCGAACAGGTTGAGCAGGAGTTTTTTCGCCACCGACGCCTGGGGTTTCGCTGATTTCAGGGCAGGTACGATATCGAGCGTGGAGAGGAACACCTCGCCCTGTCCGAGCGGAATACGTCCCAGGGAACAGACGATCTGTTTCGTATCCTGTGCCCCAAGCGCAACGATCATCTCCGTATTCCACGGATGGAGATCGATCCCCGAAACATCTCTCGTATTGTAGAACACCTGATATTCCCAGCTCATGCCCTGCGCCTGAGGCAGACCCGCGAGATACTGGCTCATTCCGACAAATTGCCGTCCCTGCTGGCCGAAACGGACAATCCCCCCGCCCGCATACGGCTTCGGAACAGAACCCAGAGCGGTATTCACCTGTTTGGCCCAGCGGTCGGCATGTTCGAGCACAATGACCTTTGTTCCCCGGGCCGCGCGTTTCAGAACCTCGCCATAGAGGACGTCGCTACTGTCGGGGAAATCATGGGTGCCGATCACGATGCAGTCGACATCGGGGCTTCCCGCGGTAAAGGGCGATACATTTACCCCGCGGGAGTCCTTCAGAAATGCTCCGACAGCGCCGTCCGTTTCGATGACCGCAATCCGGGCAGGGAACCCTGCGCCGGAAGTGTAATCGACGACAAACATATCGTCATACCCTGTCGCTTTCACGAGGGAGCCGTCTGTCAGCCGTGCATCGAGCCTGTAATACCCGGCTGCCGAAACCTGAGGGAGCACGACTCCCTCGACGAGCAGCTCGCCGAATTCCTCGCCACCCGTAACAGTCACCGGAAAGGTTTTTGTGAACACCGTCTTTTTGTCGGGAGCAATGCAGGACAGTTCGAGTGTGAATCTGCCTTTGAGATTTTCCTCGTTGATGATGAACATGTCCGCAACCGGCACCGAACCTTTCGGTAACACCTTGTCCCGCAGTTTCACCGCCACATAGAGCGGCTGCGTGTAGTATCGGAGAATTGACGGGTCTGAGGTCGGATTTCGGTACATGTCCACAATATCGGTTCTCGTTGAAGCCGACCCCCAGCCGTTGAGAACATAAGCGTCGGCGAAATTGCTCATGCGGACGTTCTCGATGTTGCGGCCGTGGAAGTAGTGCATGTTACGGCCGAGACTGAGCGTAAGATCGTCCACGGTGGGATACGCCGCCCTGAACCCGCTCTCGTCGAGGAAACGGTTGTAGGCATCGAACCAGTCGAGATGCTCCATTTCCCTGAATCCGGTAGCGCCGGTGATTTCGAGACGTTCCTTGATCTTCTGGAGACGAACCATGGTTCCGAACGCACCTTCCTCGCCCCAGAATACGATCTCGTCATGCGGAACGAGGGGAAGCGAATCGCCCCGGACAATACTGTACCTGAGGTAAAACCGCGGATTGTTGTAATTGTCATCCACATATCCGGCGTTTGCGAACCAGTGGTGCTGATCCCACCAGCCATGATAATAGAACTTGTCATCGAACGGTTTCATATGGAGCTTGAACGGGTCCTTTTCAAGAAAATCGGTCGGCTTTATCGTGCGGTTCCGGTCGCTGTCGTAGGTCAGTATCCGTGACGGATCGAGGGTATGCACCATGCGCATGTTCCGCTCGTCGTCCTCGTCGGGAGGCTTGGTCGCCTCGTTTTTCAGATTATAGATGAGGAGCGAAGGACGCGAGCGGTCCCTGATAACCATTCTTCTCAGCTTTTCACGGCGCCATAAAAGAGCCTGTTCATCGGGTCCATCGATTTTGTCTTCTTTATTGGGCATGACACGGTAACCGCCCGGCTCCTCGTAGGAGAACATCCCCATCAGGTCGCAGATATCCATCGATTCCGGCTGGCCGATGGCGCGGTGATAGAGCATCATGTTAAATCCGAGGTCGATGAGGGTTTCGGTATCCTTTTTCCTCATTTCCTCCGTGGCGAACATCCCGGTCGCAGGCCAGAATCCACGGGTCATCGCAGCCATGATGAACACCCGCTTCCCGTTGAGGTAAAAGCGCGGATCGCCGTTCTTCACACCGATGTCGAACCACCGGAAGCCGAACCGCTGTGCAGCAGTGTCCCTGACAGCGCTGTCGGAGCTCTCGAACACGACCTCAGCCTCGTACAGGTTCGCCTCGCGCACGATCCGATGACCGGCAAATTCCCAGAGCTTCGCATCGGGCGCTTTGACCATGAACGATTTTTCGGTCACTCCGGGCGGGACGGCGCACTGCACGGTGTTTTTCCAGATGACCCGCGAGGGCCGGTTCAATTCATGGACAACGAGAGTCAGGCTGCCGTTTTTCGGGGCATCCGACGAGTTACCGAGCGTGACGAACACCTCGGCTTCCCTCACCTTCGGCTTGTTCTGAACATAGATGTCGTCGACATGGACGGCATCGGTGGCCCGGAGCACGACTTTCCCCGTGATGCCCCCGAAACCGTGCACAGCGGGAACGAGATTCTTCCCCCAGCGCATGAGGATGTTGTCGTTCCAGCTGAAATTGCCCACCGGATCGGTAATGCGGACATCGAGGCGGTTTTTCCCGTTAAAGGTGACCGCCCCGGTAATATCGACCTCGAACGGCGTGTTGCCGATGACATCGTACCCGACAAGCTTATGGTTCACGAACACCTCGGCGCGGAGATTGACCGCCGTGAAAGCGATCGTGATACGTTTCCCGCTGAGCGAAGGGTCGAGATCGAAGGTCGTGCTCCACCAGGACACGCCGCGGTAATCGCCACCCACATCGGGAATGGCTCCGCCGATTGCGCCCCAGTAGTGCGCCTCGACCGTACCGGGAACATCGACAACCTTGTCGCAGGCCGCTTCAAGCCTGTCCCAGCCGCAGGTCGGCGGGTTGACCGGAAGTTTCGAGACATCGACCGGCGGCAGATACACATCGTCATCGGCCCACACCGCCGCATGATCGAGCCAGAGCATCCAGCCCGGCCCGGACAGCTCGCATTCCCATCGTCCCGGTCCGGCGGAAACGATACCGGTTCCGCACATTAAAAATGTGACAGTAATAACAATCCACAACCATACGATTCTACTACCCGTTTTCATAGCTTCTCCTCGGAGGGCGAAAGACGTTTTCATTCGCCCGATGATGAAATGTGGTGTTTTGCTGCTGTCAGGGGTATATCAATCGGCACTTTGTGCCAACCCTTGACATTCTGAATCAATGCATGTCGTGTTTTCCTCCGTGTTTCCATGCTCGTATATACTTTGAATCGTTGGATATACCTGTTTCAAACACACTTATTTAAGCATTGTGAAAAGCCATGCCAGCGGCTCGGAAATATTGAGCCCGACATGAACCGCGATACTGAGCCAGACATTCCGTTTCCGCCATGTCACATAAATCATCGGGAACAGGGCAATTATCCTGAGAACGATAAAGGACGGCGATATGACATGGTAAACTGCGAAAAGGAACGTGCTGATAACCGGTGCCATCCAGCCGAACCGTTCCATCCGCGGGAGCAGGTATCCCCGGAAGTACAGCTCTTCGGCAATACCGTTGAAAAAGAGCGCCGTGAAAACGACAAGAAAGTAAACTATCACTCTGTCCTGGGAAATCTCACCGCTCCTGATGAGATACCAGTCCGGCAGCCAGAAAAAGAGATGTTTCTGAACGAATCCGACTGTCGGGGAAAGCTCTTTCCATAAAATAAAGGTCGTCATGAACAGCACGGGAAAAATGAGGGCAAACTGCTTCCAGTGAAGGTGTTCACGGTATAGTACGACGCCCTCCAGCGACATTCTCCCGTTCAGCTTTTTCCCCTGATAGTAAAGAAAAACGAAAATGTACGGCGCGGTTATGAAAAAAATCGAAAGAATCAGCGCAAACACTTCCGGAAATCCGATTTTTATCATGAGCGGCGCCGCGAGAACGTAAAATACCGCGACAAGCACTCCCGGCAGAATGTGGAGAACAACAAGTTTCCCCAGTGAAATCTGTCCGTCGGAATGTGTAGCGTTGTCTTGTTCACTCATCAATATTTCTTACTCCGGTTATGTATTCAATGTGTGTATATCATTCATTGTGGTTATCCAGTTTGATAAGCATAGAAAATCTTTTTTAAATCAGAATCGATAATTTTTTCCGATAGTATGTGATCCCCCCTGCCTGCGGCATCCCCCCTTGTTAAGGGGGGAGCAGTTTTTTGGTCGCTTTCATCCCCCTTTCTTTTATAAGGGGGACACGGCGAAGCCGAGGGGGATCAATCTGTCAGCTGATTTAAATATATAACCAGATCATTCAATGTGGTCCGGTCAACTATCGGAAGTAAATCGATAACATATTTCGTGCTCCCAAAGCTCCGTACGGCCGTTAGCCCGTTTTAACCTCATTTATAAACACATTATTACCACTCGTCAAGAGGTTTTACCGACACATCCTTATCAAATGCTCCTCCCTTCCATTCCGGCGACAGGAGAACGGCAATCCGGACGCTGCCGGTCCGGTTCCCGAGGCGCACCATGAGACGGCTGACACCCGTGTTCGCTTTTTCGGGCGGCTGCTGTCCGGCGGACTCAACGGCGAACCGGGCATCCGAAGGCTCGAGTATGCGGGCGGTCAGCTTTTTGCCTTCCAGGACAAGCGTCGCCATACTGCCGTCAAGGGTGATCGCGGCATCCGTCGTCATACCCCAGTCAACCTTGCAGGGGGCTTCCAGCTCGAATTCGTCCTCTACGAGCACGACACGGCGATTATCGATCAGGGCGATTCCCCTCGTCACCTTTTTCGCGGGTGGAGCATATGCAGTGCTGATATCGACGACAACCCCGGCAGAGACGGGTTTCGATATGAATTTCAGTACTTGTGCCATTCCGACAAGTTCCTGGTCGGCGCCATCGATGAGCGGAACATTATGGCTGACCGATCGCATGCGGTAGTAGGTCCAGCGTTTGCCGCCTTGTTTCGTGTCGAAGTATCCCGGCATGTTGTAGTCGTCCGAGCCGAGATCGCGCGCCCAGCGGACGCCGAGAGCATCGAGCTCGAAATTTCCGAGGTCGAGATGGGCATGGTTGACACGGTTGTAACCCGCCTTGACTCCGACAAACAGCGCTTCAGGGTCGTTCCACCCGCTCCTGAGCACGGCGACTTCGACCGGCCCTCGAAACCGTCTGTCGAGGTCGGGATTGTATGTCTGCATTCGTGACCGCGGGACATACCAGACGATATGCTCGGGTTCCGCGCCATACCGCTCGATCATATCGTGCTCGCAGTCGGAAATGAACCGGTTGTCGAATCTCCGCGCCAGCCAGAACATGCAGGGCATGGTCATTCTCCGGGCTTTCTCGCCGCTGTCTGCAAAATTGAGGAAGAGCCCGGTCGGGCCGGTCGTATAGATCGGGAACAGTCCGGTTACCGATATTCCCTCCATCTCC
Source organism: bacterium (assembly GCA_021372535.1). Classification (NCBI taxonomy): domain Bacteria; species bacterium. The sequence continues at coordinate 1,474 of JAJFUH010000016.1, read as the reverse complement.
GACAGACCGAAATCGGCGCCGAGCGCCGTTTCGAGCGCCGCAAGACCGTACGCGGTATACCGTGTCGCATAGTGCCAGTACCCGGGACCTTCCGGCCAGGCGCCATCCGGCGCGTAGGTCGCGAGCGCATGGGGAAGCGATTCGACCGCCCGGGGTACGATAATCTCCGCATACCGCGGATCGGTCTCGGCGATGGCAAGAGCTCCGACCGTGAGCCCACTGTTGCACACCTGGTTCCAGTTGTGCTCGGCCTCGACCCAGAAGCGGGGAATCTTGTCCCTGCCTTCATAAGCGGCCACACCCGGCTCCATACCGTGCCGGATGAGACCCTGGCGGATTTTTTCACGGTTCTCTTCGGAAAAGTAGTGATAGAGCCAGTCGTAGCCGATTCCGACGGCGTGGGACATCTCGGCGGTGTCGAGGAAATGCGAGGGATTCCAGTCCTTGAACGCGCACACGGCAAGCAGGTTCTCCTCGGCCTTGCGGGCATAGATTTCCTTCCCTGTCAGCCGCCAGGCGAGCCCGAGCGTATACACACGGTCGAGGCATTCCCTGCTGATCTGGAGAAGGCGCGGCCCGATGATGATATACTCGACCGGCGGTTTCCGGCAGAACTCGTCAGCCTTTTTGACAACATCATCGATGTATCTGCTCAGCACGGCGTCCGTTTCGCGCTGTTTTTTGATACGGCCGAGATCGGAATCCTTGAACATGAGCCGCGGGTGGCTCCGGTCGAGCGTCGAAAGAACCGTTTCGGGCTTCGGGATACGGACGGTCTGCTGCGCCGACGCCGTGAACACGGCTATAAATACACAGAAGCAGAAGAAACACGCCGATCGCGGTATCATGATTTTATCCCTCCACGAAAGATGAAAAGCTTTGTGAGAATGAGTCCCCCTTATTGCTTTCAGGATGTCGCTCCATGCAGGATAAACAAAACAAACGATGACATGATGGTCATATTCCCATAACCATTATAAAACTCTTCCGGTTGAAATGCACTATGAAAAACAGGGGATTCCATCATTTTTTTCAAATATGTATCGATCTGTGACTTTTTTCTGTTCGAGGGTGAAAACCACTCGAAGTAAAGATGAAAGAAAAATAAAATAATTATTTCGATCAAAGTTGATCGATTTCTCTTGACAACATTTTCCTGGGCAGTTATAATTAGATCAATGTTGATCGCTTGCGCAGCGAAAGTACTTTTTTAATCATATTGCGGAAGGATTGGATACATGGCTGACAAGAAAACGCTTACTCATGTCGAGCTCGAGTTCATGCATGTAATATGGGAGCATGAGCCGGTCGCGACCGAGGATATCCAGCATGTGCTCGCATCCCATGGGCGAAATATTACCGATGGCGGTATCAGGCGGATTCTCTCCATACTCATGAAAAAGGGATTCCTGAGCCGAACGAAAGACGGCAGGGCATTTCTCTACTGCTCCAAAGTCAAACACGAAGAGGCGGC
>JAJFUH010000015.1 GCA_021372535.1 bacterium | reverse complement strand
GTACTATGAACAGTGATTATAATATAATGGGTTTTTATGAAAAATGTAATACAGATTATATAATCAGAACTGTCCGGAAAAATATTGAATACCTTGTTGTTTGCAGTAGGACATGGTATTGCTACTATTAGTTACTGAAACTCACCACGCACATAACACTTTGATAATAAAGAATGTTAGCAGGTGATGCCCTTCTTTTGGAAAGGGGAGGATTGAGGGGTGAGTTCGGGTGGATAAAAGGGGTAGCAATTATATTATTTACAATCCATATACACGAAAAATCATAATTTTCAAGTATTTCGTGTTTTTGTTACAATTTTAACCGGACACTATTGTAATAGATGCAATCTTCGTGAACAAAATCCATCCATACGATGTTCCTTGCAGATACCCCATATTATCCACGGTGTAATATCAAGTTTGATGTTTCTGTTTGACATGAAGGTCTCCCGATTGCTATCTTGAACCATTGTAAGTGAAAATTGAAGCAAGGTTAACGAAAGGGGAATTATGGCGATTACGAAAGCTGTCATACCGGTCGCGGGACGGGGGACGCGGCTTCTGCCCGCAACGAAGAGCCAGCCGAAGGAGATGCTGCCCATCGGGCGCAAACCCATCGTGCAGTATGTTGTCGAGGAGCTGGTCGATGCCGGGCTGGACAACATCCTCTTTGTCACCGGGCGGAAAAAACGTTCCATCGAGGATCATTTCGATTACAATCCCGAGCTGGGCGAAGTAGGGCTCGAACCCGAATCATTCAACAATCTGTCTTTTTTCTATATCCGTCAGGCTGAACAGAACGGTCTCGGGGATGCCATCTCGTACGCGGAAAAATTTACGGATGGCGACAATTTCGCTGTGGCGCTCGGAGACTCGGTTATTCGCGGCGGGAGCCATTCGAGCCTGCTCAGGCGGATGATGGATGTTCACCAGAGTGAGGGAGCCGGTGCCACCGTGGCCTTCATGGAAGTGGCCGAGGATGATGTCCGCAAATACGGTATCGCAAAACCGAAGGGCCGTGCCGGAGCGACGTTCGAGGTGGAAGAGCTTATTGAAAAGCCCGCTCCTGCCGAGGCGCCCTCGCGGCTTGCCATTTCCGCACGGTATGTGTTCGATCCGGTGATCTTCGATGCCATCAGGCGTACCCCCGCGGGAAGAAAAGGCGAGCTCGAGATAACCGATGCCATGAACACTCTCCTGAAAATGGGAAGAAAAGTGATCGGTGTCAAGCTCCGCAAGGACGAGCACCGGTATGATGTAGGTGGATTCGAGTCCTATTTCAAGGCGTTTCTCGATTTTGCCCTCGATGATCCCGAATACGGGTACCTCGTGCGCCAGTATATGCGTCTCAAGCTTCATGAGGTATGACGGTGCCTGAGGACAGAATCACATATTCGGCTCCGGGGCGCTGCGGCATAGTGGGGAATCCTTCCGACATGTATGGCGGCTCGGTTATCTCCTGCTCGACAGTTGAGCGGGCTTTTGTGACGGTCGAGGATTGGAATACCCTTGAAATAGAGGTCGAAAATCACGTCCGCACGATACGGTCGAAGGCTGATCTCGTTCAGGACGGCGGTATGTTCGATGCCGTTCTTGCCGCTGTCGAATATTTCGAGCTCGGCAGCTCTCCGATTCGAATAACTGTAACATCCCGCATCCCGGTACGCGCCGGTCTTTCCGGTTCGACGGCGGTAATGACAGCCCTTGTCGCCGCGCTCCTCGAATGGATGGGAAAAACACGATTCGAGGCCTATGAAAAATCGGAACTGTGGAAAAGCGCACGAAAGAACCGATACATGCTTGCCGAAACGGTCCGGCATATCGAGCTCTATTTCCTGAAAATCGTCTGTGGATATCAGGATGCTTATATGTGCGTGTTCGGTTCGATCAATTTTCTCGATTTCAGCGATAAGGAAAACTATCTCTCGCTTGACCGGGAGCCGCTCGGCACCGTCGAGGATTTATCCCGTACTGCCCCCCCGCTTCCCGTTGTGCTTGCACATACCGGTGTTCAGCGTGTGTCGGGCTCCGTTCATAAACCGGTGCGCGATCGCTGGATTGAAGGGGACATGGTCGTGGTCAACGGCGTCCTCCGTCTTGCACATATAGCCCGCATGGCAAAGAGAGCCATCATATGCGGGGACTGGGAAATGCTCGGTGAAGCCATGACCGAGAATCATGAGATTGTCCGATCCTTCGGCTCATCGTCGGAGGTAAACGAGCATATTATACAAATTGCCCTCGATTCAGGTGCGATTGCGGCAAAACTTGCCGGAGCCGGGAAAGGCGGAACCGTACTTGCCCTCAATCCGGACCCTCAACCCATGATCGGGGCGTGGAAAGAAGCGGGTATAACGACCATCATGTTTCCGGTTCCTTCCGAGGGCGTCCGCAGGGAAAACCATGGCGATTAAACCGGTATGGCTGATACACAACATGCTGACCCGGATTATTCATAAATAATTCACCATTAAGACACTAAGACATTAAAAATATAATTGATTATTTATACTATGGTTAGAAATTATCAGCCGTCCACATTCAAAGTGATAAAAACAAATCAGCGAAAATCCGTGTTCTATTAATTTTGTGAACAGGTCGGGCTAAGAGGTTTATGAAATGAAGGCGATTATTCCGGTTGCTGGCTCGGGTACAAGGCTCAGGCCGCTCACCCACACCAAACCCAAGGCGCTCCTGTATGTCGGATCGAAACCGATTATCGCTCATATAGTGGATAGCCTGCTTCCTCTCGGGTGCAGACACCTTGTGCTCATTATCAGCGATGAAGGTTTCAATATCACCCGTTACCTGAAAAACCACTATCCCGGTCTTACCATAGAAACCATTGTTCAGGAGGAACGTCTCGGGCTCGGCCACGCGGTGAGTCTTACCGGAGATGCCGCCGGCGATGACGATCTCATCATTGTGTATGGCGATACAATCATCGAGGGAAACCTTACGGAAGTCACTCAGTGTGAAACCGATGGGCTGATCGCGGTCAAAAAAGTTAAAGATCCCCGTCGCTTCGGTGTGGTGAATATCCATGACGGACTGATTACCGAGTTCGAGGAAAAACCATCGAAACCTCGGTCGAACCTGGCAATCGTGGGATTCAACTATATAAAAAACTCCCGTGTTTTATTCGAGTGTCTGTCCGAAATCATCACGAAAGACTATAAAACACGAGGTGAATTCCAGATTACCGATGCCTTCCGGCTCATGGTCGAGCGCGGCTGTACGTTCAAACCGCTGATGATTGACAAATGGTTCGACTGCGGAACTCCCCGCTCACTCATGGAAACAAACCGTCACATGCTCGAACGCGAGGGAAACGATATCACCATTCCCGGCTCTATTATCATTCCGCCGGTTTCGATTCCCCCGAACGCGGAAATAACCACATCCATCATCGGGCCCTATGTGTCGGTCGGCGACTGTGCCGTTATCGATCACTCCATTATCTCGGACAGTATTATCGGCACCGGCGCCCGTGTTTCCAATGCCTCGGTGGCAAGCTCACTGATCGGGGATGATGCCACCATCGATGACCGGCCGAGGAGACTTATTATCGGAGATAATTCCAGCCTTGACTTTAACATGGAATAATAGTAAATTTGAGCCTTTGACAAACGAAGCCGGGCATTTTATGTGTTTTATATAATACCCGATAAATCAATATTTTACAGGTTAAGCAGGGGGTGTTTATGGCGATTGACAGGCCGAAGCCGGATTTTGTCAATACCGATGTGACCGGAGAGGATTATCCGTATAAAGTACCTGATCCTCCCAAAGTGATTCGTACTCTCGACATTGATGATATGGAACGCGTCAAGCGCTACAAGAGGCTGTACGGTGGTTGTGTAAGCGATGCCATGTGGCTTTCCGGCATCGTGAACACGATACTCGATCACGGTTTGAGGGCGCTCAAGGAACATGATATCATCGCAGGCCGCTGTCTGCCGATTAAATGGCATTCGGTCGCTACTGAGTCTCATCTGACCGAGGAAGAGAAGGACGCCCGTCAGCTCAAATGGCTCAAGGAGGATTCACCGCAGAAGAGGATGATGAAATCTATCTTCCCCGGCGCCGTTCTCGTTTTCGATACCGGCGGCGATATGCAGGCTGCGCAGTTCGGCGAAATGAGCTGCAACCTCGCACGGTCGCGCGGCTGTGTCGGCATCGTGAATTCCGGTATGACCCGTGACACCCAGTACATATTCAAGCTCGGCGATTTCCCGTACTTTGCCCGCGGCACAACGCCGAACTTTTACGGCGGCTGGCGTGTCCTGGAGGTCAATGTGCCCATTCACATACGCGGTCATCTGACCCATTATGTCGTGGTCAATCCGGGTGACTTCATTTTCGGTGATGATGACGGTCTCCAGATTATTCCGAAGCTCTATGTGGACGAGGTCCTCCTCCGCGCCGAGGAGATTCTGGCTTTCGAGAACGCCGAGCGCGAGGCTATCCGAAACGGCATGCCTATCGACAAGGTGTACGACACGTTCGGAGATTTGTGAGAAGCTGTAAGGTTTGAATAAATTATATAATAAACAAAGGGACGGTGAATGTGCCGTCCCTTTATTATTATGAGCGATTTCAGGTCGTTATTATGGCGTAATCACCAGATTTGCTTTCATTTTACCGTTTTGTCAAGTGGGATACCAAGGCTCTTATACAGCGAGCGCCTGCCTTCCTTGTCCCCCGCAAGCACTTCCTGCGCCCTGAGCGCCACTTCCTCGGCAACCTTCCTCGGTACCACGACGACGCCGTCGCCGTCAGCAACGATAACATCGCCGGGACAGACGAGCACGCCGCCGATCTCTACGGGACGGTTGACCGATTCGAGCTCGTTCCGTCCGGGGCGGATTCCACGGCCCTTTTTGAGGAGATAGAGTGGTACTTTCTCGATTGTCACCTCGTCCGTGTCGCGGGAGCTTGCATCGGTCACCACGCCGACTGCGCCTGCTTTATACCATGCGAGAATATTGTTCGAACCGATCGAGCCGATGTCTTTTTCCTCGACATCGTCGATGATAATGACGTTTCCGGGCTGAATGATCGACATGAAGGTCTCTGCGGAATAAGCGCCATAGAAATTGCCTTCCCAGTCGCTGAATTTTTCACCGGGCGCCGGTCTGTCCGGTCGTTGTGTCGGTACGAAGCGAACGGTGAGCGCTATACCCCGTATGATGTGCGACAGGTTCTCGAAATCCTGCCAGAGGGGATGAATTGAAGGATCGACAAGCCCGGTGTTCGGCAGGCCGACCTGATCGAGGCCATCGGAAACATCGGCGACACGCAGGTTTTCGTAGAGTTTGAGCAAGCGGGCGTTTTCTTCGGCGGTGTATGGATGTGTAGCGATGAAGTTGACGCCGTTTTCAAGGATTTTTTTATCGGCTTTCTGAGACCACGACAGGACTGGTAAGAACAGGAATATACTGACCGGGATTATGAATGTCCTCATGCAGCTGCCTCCTTTAATAGACATCTGTTCCGAAACCGGATTTACATTAAAAAAACTCCTCGCACCTTCATCTCCACGATTCGTTTATATTCCTTACGCCAGACCTTCGCTCCGCATCTTTTCAAGGTATCCCATGCAGTACTCGTCGTATCCCATGACCGCACGGGCCGAACAGAGGGTGATCATCATGTCGGCTTCGGTCGGATCGATTATGGCGCCGTCCGCACCCGCGGCAACGAGCATGGCAAGGAATGCCCGGTTGAAGTTGTTGCGTTTCGGAATGCCGAACGAGATATTCGAGAGCCCGAGCGCGATGTGCGCCTCCGGATACGTCTCCCTCGTGTACCGCACCGCATCGAGGATGAACCGCGCCTGCCCGGGATTGGTCGAGGCGGGACGGACGAGGTGGTCGAAGTACGCCCGGTCGTGCGACAGGCCGCTGGCGTTGAACATGGCAATGACATCGTCGGTGATCCGCGCCCTGCCCTCGTAGTCTTCCGGCATCCCCTGGTCGTTCATGGTCAGGCAGATTACTCCGGTGTTGAATTCTTTAACAAGAGGAAGGATGCCCCCGACGCGCTCTTTTTCCATGGTGATCGAGTTGACTATTGTTCCGGGACGGTTGCAGATTTCCAGGCCCGCCCTGATCGCCTCCGGATTCGCCGAATCGAACGAGAGCGGAATGCTCACCTCGTCGGAAACGACTCCGGCAAGCCATTTCATGTCATCGACTTCCTTGGAAGGGTCGCCGCCGGCATTGATGTCTATATGGGTTGCGCCGGCGTTTGCCTGACGGGCTGCTTCGGCGCGGATGAAGGCTTCGTCACGTTCCCATACCTTTGTCCGGATTGATTTACGGGTCATGTTGATACGTTCGCCGATTACTGTAAACATGCTGTTTCTCTCCTGTGAGGGCGGTGAAAAAGTATCATTTCCACGCGCGCGATAATGAAATGTATTGTTTTGTTGCTGTTGATGGCTTGTCAATCGGCACTTCGTGCCGACCCTTGACAGCTTTTATCCTGATATACCGTGTTTTATAACCACGCTTCCGCAGGTTCGTGGTTTACTGATACCGTTCTCTCATTTCTTTCATGCGGCCGCAGGACATTTTCCCCTCGGGACAATAACCGAGCTGCACGCATTTCGGTCCGATACCCCTGAAAATGACGGGCGATACCGCCCGTACCTGTACGAGCATACCATCCGCCGCGGTTCTGATTTCCCACTGGGCGCGGTTGCAGAGCCGCTCGCCGAAAAAGTGGAACAGCTCTCGGGCATTCATGGTCACCATGATTTTGGTTTCGGTCGCATTGGGAAGGACATACCGGGCATCCTCGATGGCCGATTCGTGCTCACCACCGAGCGCGGTTAAAAGTCTACGGTAGGTCTCTGCCGCATGCTTCATGAAATCCCTGAAATATATTTCGGCGTCAACACAGCCATCTTCCGTTTCGACCGTTTTTCCCCTGAGACTCGGCGGAACGATGTAGTCGAACGAATCATGCGAGACATACCGCTGGCTCCGCTGTGAATAGGAGGCTATACGGTGACGGACGAGCTGGTGAGTGAGCGCCCGCGAAATTCCCTCAAGGAGGAAGGTATACGAGGCATGTTCGAAAGGACTCAGGTGTCCCATGCTTCTGAGCCGCGCCAGAAATTTCCGTATCTCATCCCCGGAATTATCGAAAATGGTGCCGGGATCGGAGGCATAGCAGAGTTTTGCCGCCGCGCAGACAAGTTTTTCCGCATCGGCGGTGAATGTGAGAAGCTTGATATTCGGCTGATTCATTGAATACGACTTTTCCGGATGGTTGTATCGGGATGTTGTATATACCGAGAATATTTGCACACTTAACAAAGCGTGGTGAAAAACACCGTATGAGTGAATCTATGCTGTCAAGGGGCTGCACGAAGTGCCGATTAACATGCCCTTGACAGAAAACGGGCGATATATTTCATTATCGGGCGTGTGAAAAAGACACCTTTCACCGCTCTCTTAATTTAGGATTTTATCATACCTGTTATCAAGATAATTCCGCATGACAGGCATGTATAATACATGTGCTTCATGTCTGCGGTATCGTTTGTCCTGGTATAGCAAATCCGCTGTAATCTATTTGCTGATTTCCTTTCCCCAAACCGCATGGCTCTGAATCGATTCGATGACCGGAAGAAGCGGCTCCGCACGGTTCATCGAGGAAATCAGGTACAATCCGTATACCCGCGGCGCCATGCGCTCGACAAGCTCCCGTGCTATGGCGATCCCCTCCGTCTGCTGGTCGGCAGGCTCCGTATAACGCCCCAGACGCTCACGGATGGTATCGGGAATGTAAATACCGGGCACCTCGAAATGAAGATAATCCGCCTGGCCGGAGGATTTCAGCGGCATCAGGCCGATATAAACCGGGATATGAATATGCGCCTTGTCGAGCGCATCCTGCAGGGTATCGAGACGTTCGATATCGAAAATCGGCTGGGTGAGTACGAAATGAGCCCCCGCGTCGATTTTTCGCCGGAGTTTTCCGATCTGCCCGTCGATACTGCGGACATTGGGATTCAGCGCCACGCCGATGGAAAAGGATGTATGTCCCTGTTCGTTCAACCGCTGCCCCGAGTTGAACTCCGACACGAGCTTTACCAGTCCGATCGAAGTGACATCGAACACGCCCGAGGTGTTTGTTTCGTGGTACATCCGGATCGGATCGCCGGTAACACAGAGCAGCGACCGTATGCCGAGCACATGGGCGCCCAGTATGGTTGACTGCAAGCCTATACGGTTACGGTCACGGCCTGTGAGATGAGGTATGACCGGCATACCCGTTTTCTGCATGAGCGCTCCAGCCGCTGTCAGAACATCCACCCGCACGGAAGCGAGAGGATTGTCGGCGAGCGTAAAGGCTTGAACACCGGCCTTTTTGAGTGTCTCGGCGCTTTTCAGGAGTGCGGATATGTCGGGACGTTTCGGGGGGTCGAGCTCCACGAGAATACCGTGCGGCGGCGCGGGTATTTTCGATACAGCCGGTTCGGGAAGCGCTTCGATTCCTGTTGCGGGTCTGGCCTCGACATGGATCGGGGCCGGAACGACATACTTTCCCTCGGAAAGCGCTTTGACAATGGCCCTTATGGTATCGGGGCCAGTGCCGCAGCAGCCGCCGACAAGCCGGACGCCGCTGTGAACGAGCTCGGCGGCTTTTTTTGCCAGATAATCATGGGGGGCGATATAGATGAACCGATCCTCGATCCGCTCGGCGAATCCTGCATTCATGTATGCGCTCATGGGTATGCCGAACGGGGCGATTGTTCCGATAGCATCGACAACCGACTGTACCCCGCTGCCGCAATTCGCCCCCACGACATCGGCACCGGCTTTGATACAGGATTGGAGGAATTGTTCAGCGCTGTCGCCGCTCGCCGTCCGTCCCCCGCTCTCGAAAGCCATCTGGGCGATTATCGGGATACCTGTCAACGACCGCGCCAAGGCAAGCGCTCTCAGGAGTTGATTGAGATCAATGAATGTTTCGAAGATGAGGAGATCGACTCCGCTCTCCTGTAGAGCGGTTATCTGATCCGAAAACAATGAGTCCTGTTCTGAATCCGATAAGGGCTCGCCTTCGATGAGCGGCAGGGGGCCGACCGAACCGGCCACATAGATGTTTTTACCGGCGGCCTTTCGCGCCAGTTTTACCCCGGCGGCAATGATATCACGGGCTTCGTGGCCCGCCCCGTATTTTTCCAGATTCAGCCTGTTAGCGCCGAATGTATTCGTCTCGATGACTCTGCTGCCTGCCGCGACATAATCCTTGTGGAGTTCCAGCACCATATCCGGGGCCAGAAGATTCAACCGTTCCACGCCGGTGTTGAGGCTGGCTCCACGGGCGAACAGCTCTGTGCCGATAGCACCGTCCCCAATCAGTACGGTGCTGCGTATTTCATCCAGAAACGTATTCTGATTTCCCATAATTTGTACGTTCCATAATAGAGAACCGGTTGATGTCCAGTGTATGAAAGAATAGAGATATGGTTAATGAAACTTCTTCAACCATACGTATAGCACAATTAATATAATTCTATGGGGAAAGTAGCAAAAAATCTGCAGTACAGAATCCGTGCGGTTTCGATCCCCAATCAATGAGTACGCTCGATTTTCAGTGTACAAACTGAATAATAATCATGAAACGCTTTTCGTACTCCGAACGGGGAGCAGGGGAAAGATATGCGTCGTAAAATGCTCGCCGTTAATGATAAACCAAATGCGCTTCATTGTCAATATGAATGTTGAATCTGGCAAACACGAATTATTTATCATTATCCGGAATACAAAATTTAAGTATATTGTCAGTATAATTTTGTCTGTCTCTGGAGCCAGAAAATCCTTCTGTTCTCTGCCGGAGGAGATTTTTAAATGTTCATAGATTCGGAAAGATAACCAGGAGGTCCCAGTGTTGAATCGCCGTGAATTTGTACGACATATTGCTGCGGCTGTGCCATGCGCACTTGTGTTATCCGGCTGTGGTACGGAGAAATCGCCGGAAACAGAAAAGAAAAAAGCCGGGGTACTCACGAGTTTCGGATGCACCCTCGATGAAAAAGACAGGCAGTGGCTCGAAGATACCTGGAAAGCGATGACTCTCGAGGAAAAAGCATGCCAGATTCTCATGTCCTTTGTGGCGTCCCCTCAGCAGCTCGAAGATGCGCAGGCGCTTGCGGGCCAGGGGAGAGTCGGCGGCATCTGGGAGATACCCTTCTTCGAGAAAAACCGTACCCTCGACTATATCGTGTCATGGCGTGATGATCTCCGGAACCGGGCTCGCTTTCCTCTTCTCATGGGGTGCGATGCGGAATTCGGCACAAGAGGTATCTGTACGGAGGACGGTACGCTGACTCCTCCCAATATGGCGCTGTGCGCTACGGGTTCTCCTCAGAATGCCGCGGAAATCGCGCGTATAATCGCCCGTGAGTGCCGCGCCATGGGCTTTCATATCATCGGTTCCCCAGTCGTCGATGTCAACATAAATCCGGATAACGTCATCATCAATATTCGCAGTTTCAGCGACGACCCCGTCCGGGTCGCCGATATGGCGGAGGCGTTTGTCGGGGCAATGCAGGCTGAGGGCGCAGCGGCGACAGCAAAGCATTTCCCCGGTCACGGCGATACGAGTGTGAACAGCCACCTCGACCTGCCGGTCATCGATCATCCTCTCGAACGGATCGAACGGGTTGAGTTATTCCCGTACAAACGCCTCATTCCAAAGGGGCTTCTGGCAATCATGTCCGCGCATATCATATTTCCGGCGATAGACCCGTCACGGCCCGCGACGCTTTCAAAACCGGTGCTGACCGGGCTTCTCCGCGAAAAGCTCGGATTCAGGGGGATTATCGTGTCCGATGAGATGGCCATGAATGCCATCGAGAAGAACTTCCCGTTTCCGAATTCGGTTTATGATGCGGTCAACGCCGGGGTGGACCTCATCGTGACCCAGCACAACAAAAAAACTGCCGAGGCGCTGGCGGAAGGAGCCAGTTCAGGAAAGATCATGCCCGACCGTATCGAGGCTTCCGCCCGGAGGATTCTGGAGCTGAAAGCTTACCTCAAGGCGTATACCGCGCCGCCGTCGCTCGATGAAGCCCGTAAGATTGTCGGCTGCGCAGAGCACCGTGAGACCGCGCTGGCCATAGCCCGCAAGGCAGTCGTCGCCCCACGGTCGGAAGGGCTGCCGCTCAAAGCCGATAACTCCACTGCGCTCGTGATTTTGACCAATTCAAAGAGCGGAGCCCCCGAATTGAAATCCGTATTTCTCGAATCCGTTCCCGGCGGCACGGTCTTCGATCCGCCGCCTGACAGCGCTGATGCTTTGCCGGATGGTGTGCGGAAGGCGAAATCGGTAATCGTCGCCCTCAAAATTCAGCCTCTGAGCTGGGACCCGCTCGGCGGCAAAATGCCCGCTTCCCATAAAGCGCTGCTCGAAAAAATCCGCTCGCTCGGAAAGAAACCGGCATATCTCGTCATGGCATCGCCGTATATCGCCCGTGAGCTGCAGGATGCCCGGACGCTTGTCTTTACGTTCGGTGTGGGTGACCCGTGCGCACGGGCAGGTTTCGAGGCGCTTTTCGGCAGGCTTACACCGCAGGGGGTGCCCCCGGTCAGGATCGCGGGGATTCTCGAACCTCCGGCCTGAAAGCGTGTTTTGAAGCGCGCCGGGTGTGGCTGTATTTTACATGCCGTCTGTGAGAACACGTTTCTGCTGTGATGTATCCGGGTTTTCGACCGCCACGTGAGCATTCCCGGTGAGTCTGATATCCGATACTCTCGATATTCAGCGAGGTTTCAATGCCTGATATCATCCATGTCGATATGGACTGCTTTTTTGCAGCCGTAGAGGTCAAGGACAATCCCGACCTTGCCGGGAAACCGGTCATTGTCGGCGCGCTTCCCGGAACACGCGGCGTCGTGTCCGCCTGTTCCTACGAGGCGCGTGTATTCGGCGTCCACTCTGCGATGCCCATCAGCCAGGCCTACCGTAAATGTCCCCACGGCGTCTATCTGAAACCCCACGGGTACCGGTATGTCGAGGAGTCCGAGAAGATACGGGCGATTTTTCTCCATTACACCCCGCTTGTCGAGCCGCTGAGCCTCGATGAGGCGTTTCTCGATGTTTCCGGGTCGCACCGTCTTTTCGGAACGAGCGTTGAGATAGGCCGCGCCATCAAACGCCGCATCCTCGAAGATACCGGTCTCGTCGCCTCTGTCGGCATCGCACCGACCAAGTTCGTTGCGAAAATCGCCTCGGACCTCGAAAAACCGGACGGCTTCGTCGTAGTCAACGATGACGAGGTGCTCGATTTTCTCCGTCCCCTCGATGCCCGTAAAATGTGGGGAGTCGGCAAGGCGACCTGGAAAACCCTCGAAAAGCTCGGCCTCACCACCATCGGCGATATCGGCGATTATCCGGTCGATGAACTCGATCGCATGTTCGGAAAGCTCGGCTGTCACCTTCACAATCTCGCGCACGGGATCGACGAGCGTACGGTCAGCCCCGAAAGCGACCGCAAACAGGTCGGCGCCGAGTACACGTTCGATATCGATACCGCGGACACTGCCGAAGTCGAGCGGACACTTCTCGCCCTCAGCGACAAGGTTGCCTCGCGGCTCCTTGCGAAAGAGCGGAAGGGGAACCACATCACTCTCAAACTCCGCGACGAAACATTCAGGACGGTGACCCGCTCGCGGACGCTCGACCGCTCGATCGTATCCGGCGAGGATATCTACCGTGAGGCGCGCGACCTGTTCCGAAAGGAGAATCTTAAAGGGAAAAAGGTTCGGCTCATCGGCGTGTCGGTCTCCGGGTTCGAGTTCGAGGCGCAGACCTCGCTCTTTGACCATGGATCGGAGCGGAAGGAAAAGGTCGAGAAGCTGCTCGCCGATATACGGGGGCGGTTCGGAAAAGGGGCGATCACGAGGGCGTCGCTGATAAAGAATTCAAAAGATAGCAATAAAAAAAAGGATGCAAAAAGGGAAGGATTATCGAACAATGATGAGAAAAACTTTTAAAAGGGAAGAAAGCTGTATGTATTGGTGTGAAAAGATTAATATTTGATTAATTATCAATACATAATATACCTTGGATAATTTAATATCATACTATATTTCAGAATTAAATTGAACTAATTTTTTCCAGTTTATCTTTCCTCGATCACAGTATTTTTGAATAAATTCTTGAGTAAAATTATTCAAAATTTGAGCATAAGCTTCTATAAATTCTTCGTTTTTTCTTTTTGCTTTATGTCCGAGAGGTTCGATAATATCAGTATATAAATTATCATTGTCGGAGATAAATGACCAGAACCTCTGTCCGCACAATTTAAAATATTCACCCTTATCAGGTTTGTTATCTCTTCCGTAACAGCAGCCATTTATTGAGTTAACATTGATTTTCGAGTTACTTGACCTTAAAATCTTTTTTGCCTTTTTAAAATTATCTATCATTTTTCTTATTTGGCTACTATTACCCCAATTGGGTCCTGATTTTATTGATAAAATGTACCATATTCCTTCTTTTTCAAATTCCAGATCAATACCTTCAGCGGACGATTTATGGCCGCCATAAGCTTTTTCATTAATAAAAATTGCCAAACCTTCAAGAAAATCTCCAAAAATCGTTTCTTCTTGAGATGATAAATGTGCATCCAAAAGTGTTTTAACAAAATCTTGAGCGGTTAAAATATTTTTTGCCTTGAATAAATAAGGATTTTTACGCTTGAGAATTTTATCAAGCTTCAAATTTTCAAGACTCTGTAAACGTTTTGAATGAAATGACCCAATATTATGTTCAACATATTCAATAATTTCTTCCAACAGAACCTGATTCATATATTACCTTTTCTTCAAACAATAATGGTTTATTTATTTCCACTTTGTTTTTTACTATTTTAAAATATTCCGGTACAATTTCAATACCAATGGCATTTCTACCCATGTTTCGTGCGACAAATATTGTTGTACCGGAACCCATGAAAGGGTCTAAAACGGTATCATATTCATTTGTAAATAACTTGATAAACCATTCCGGTAATGCGTCCGGAAAGGCGGCACTGTGTTTTTTATTGTTACATTCGGTTGCCAGATAAAGAACATTGGTGGGATATACCATTGAACGGTTTATCCAATTTGATATATTTTTCCCGAATCCACTGCCGACTCTTGAATTATCTCTAACTTTATCCGTATTGCTCAGATTCTTTAAACGATTATCCGCCCAGTCACCAATTGGTACCATTACCCGGTCTTGATACATTTTAAATTTTTTATTCTTATTAAATTGCAGTAATCGCTCCCATGAATCTCTAAATCGGTTAGGCCATTTTCCCGGGTAGCAATTTTTTTTGTGCCACATATATTCTTCTGTCCATAACCATCCCTGTCTTCTCATCTCCATAATTAACTCAATTACATAGGTATGTCTCTCACCGTTATATACACGTTCTTTTATGTTCAGTATAAAAGTACCGGTTGTTTTTAAAACTCTCAATAATTCTTTTGAAATTGGTAAAAACCATTCAACATATTTGTCAGGATGTACCCCGCCATATGTTTTTTTGCGGCGATCAGCATAAGGCGGCGAAGTAAAAATCAAATCCACAGAATTATCTTCGATATTTTTTAATACTTCTCCGGAGTCACCCAAGTATATATTTGTGAAAGATTTCATTATATTGTCGCTCCCTTAAAGATAAATTATGTCTTCCTATGAGAAATAATAACATATTTTTTTTATCGCTACAATGTTTTTCTGGATAGTAGTTGTAACCAGTAGTTGAATTCAACTGTCAGGGAAGTACAATCCCATGAACATCCTCCTCATCAATCCCTGGATCACCGATTTTTCGGCCTACGATTTCTGGATCAGGCCGCTCGGGCTGCTCTATGCCGGCTCGTTTCTCAAGGAGCGCGGGCACGATGTCCGTCTTGTCGACTGCATGGATCGTTTTCAGGATGTCCATGGCCATGATATTCAGGGTCAGCGGCGGAAATACGGAACCGGCAAGTTCCGCCGTGAGGTCATCGGGAAACCGGCCTGTCTCGGTCATGTGCCGCGTTACTTCTGCCGGTATGGCATCCCCGTGGAGCAGTTTCGGGCGCTTGTATCCGGTGGGCCGCGGCCCGATGTCGTGCTTGTCACCTGCGTGATGACCTACTGGTATCACGGCGCTTTCGAGGCAATATCGGTTATCCATGACCTGTTTCCGGGCGTTCCCGTTCTCCTCGGCGGCATCTATGCATCGCTCTGCACTAATCATGCCCGGGCGAAGAGCGGCGCCGATGCGGTTATCGTCGAATCCCGGCCGTCCAGTATTATCGAAGCTGTCGAGTCGACAGGCGGGAAAAGGGGTGACGGGCCGGTTGTTCCCGATACATTTGACGAATGGCCCGAACCGCTCTGGGGCCTGTACGGCAGCCTTCCTGCCGCGGTGACCATGACCGCCCACGGATGTCCCATGCGGTGTACGGTGTGCGCATCGCATATTCTCTTCGATGGCTTCGAGCGGCGGCGTCCTTCGCATGCTGTGTCCGAAATCCATGCCCTTGCAGAGCGGGGCGCCCGTGATATCGCGTTCTGCGACGATGCCCTCCTGATCGATGCGCAGCGGTATGCCATGCCGATGTTCGAGGAGCTGGCGTCTGACAGATCGCCTGCCCGTCTCCATACACCCAACGGGCTTCATGTCCGCGAAATTACCCCGCAACTGGCAGGTCTCATGAAAAAGGCGGGAGTGACCACTGTCCGGCTGAGCCTCGAGACGGCATCGTGCGAGCGTGCCGGTGATTTTTCGGGAAAAGTCACCAGGGATGAGTTTTCCGGGGCAGTGGATGCTCTTTTCAACGCCGGGTATTCCGCCCGGGAAGTGGGTTCGTACATGCTGGCAGGGCTGCCCGGACAGACGGTGGAGGAGGTGCTCGATACCGCCGAGTTCATTCTCAGGTCGGGGATTACGGTCAAGCCGGCGCTGTTCAGCCCCGTTCCCGGCACGGTGGAATTTCATCGGGCGGTTAAAGCCGGCATGATACGGGAGGACAGCGATCCGGTTCTCCACAACAATACGCTGCGGGCGGTCGATTTCTGGAGCGAAGGCGAAAGAGGATATTCCGAATTCAGAGAGCTGATTACTCTCGCGAATAAACAGCTTGAAAACGGGATGAAAGCATTCGATGACAGGTTTGTGTCGGATGGTTTTGAAAAGCTGCGGAAACAATGCATGTGATGATACTTTCGGCATGACCGGTTGATTTATCGTTGTGAAATGCTGCCGAATTGACTTGCCCTTGAAAAGTAAGAGCGTTATAGTTCGTACTGCATGTGAGAATGACCATACGTTTTTCTATTCATTTGACCTAATGTACTCGTGCGTTACAACCGAAAGGATTCAGTGATGACCCGACAGCTTTCGCCGTTTTTTCGCCTTCCTCGATTCACCTGCCCCGGACGGGTATTGATAGTATTATCGGCCGCCTGTATGCTTCTTTCATCTTTCCCGGTATACGCCGCGCCGAAACCGGGAAAGGTAAAGCTCGAAAAGGATGTCGATGAGATTGCCCGGATGATCGAAGCCCGTGTCATTGCCTGGAGACGTGATATTCACGAGCATCCCGAGCTCGGTAACCGTGAGTTCCGGACTTCCAAGCTCGTCGCCGACCACCTTCAGAGTCTCGGTCTGGAAGTGAGGACAAATGTGGCCCATACGGGTGTTGTCGGTGTGCTCAGGGGCGGGAAACCGGGGCCGGTTGTCGCCTTACGTGCTGACATGGACGCGCTTCCGGTTACCGAGGAGACGGGGCTTCCGTTTGCTTCGAAGGTGCGAACCACGTACAACGGCCAGGAGGTCGGCGTCATGCATGCCTGCGGACATGACTGCCATACCGCGATGCTCATGGGTGTGGCGGAAGTGCTCACGGAGATCAGGGACCAGCTCCCCGGTACGGTGAAGTTCATTTTCCAGCCCGCAGAAGAGGGTTCTCCTTCCGGAGAAGATGGCGGAGCTTCGCTCATGATCCGTGAGGGAGCGCTCGAAAATCCGAAGCCTGATGTGATTTTCGGCCTCCACGTGAACGGCAGCGGGAAAACAGGCACCATTTCGTACCGTCCCGGCGGAACGATGGCGAGCGTGAACGGTCTCTCTGTAATTGTACGGGGAAGCCAGACCCATGCCGCGTATCCCTGGAATGGGGTCGATCCCGTGGTAACCGCCGCCCAGATTATCCTCGGGCTCCAGACCATAACGAGCCGTCAGATCGACCTGACCTGTGCCCCTGCTGTTGTTACGGTTGCCACGATACATGGCGGCATCCGGAGCAACATCATTCCCGGTGAGGTGACCATGACCGGGACGATCCGCACACTCGATCCCGACATGAAAAAGAAAATCCACGACCGTATCCGCCGCACGGCTGAAAATATTGCCCTGAGCGCCGGTGCGACTGCCGAGGTATCCATCACCGGCGACCTCCCGGTCACATATAACAACCCGGAGCTGGCGGAACGTATGCGCCCCTCGGTCGAGCGTGTGGTCGGGAAAGGGAACCTCGAAAACGCGGCGGCGCACACCGGCGGTGAGGATTTTGCCTATTACGCCGAGCAGGTTCCGGGGCTGTTCATATTTCTCGGCACCCGTCCGCCCGATCTTGCACCGGAGATCATAATCACGGGGCATTCGCCGACGTTTTTTGTCGATGAGGACGCCCTCATTTACGGTGTCAGGGCAATGGCAAGCATGACGGTGGATTATCTGGCGGGAGATAAATAGCAGTTCGAACATAAAATTATCAGTAAGCCCGATATTCATTCGGTTATTTCGTGTAAAAAAAGCATAACTGGATGTATGGTTTTTATTGCGGCAATTCATGAATAACCACTATATGTTTTTATAATAACGGCTATTAGATATATTACAAACCATTATGTGAATATGATCCCCCCTGCCTTCGGCATCCCCCCTTTTAAAGGGGGGAAAATGGGTCTGTTCCCCCTTTCTTTTATAAGGGTGATACGGCGAAGCCGAGGGGGATCAATTATTTAAAGTTATTACAGGATAAATAATTATCTCCCATGCCCACCTTTCCTGACAAACGTCTCCTTTTCCGGATGAGCATTTCCCGGATACGGGCGCTCCTTGAAGAAACCACGCCGGACGATACGGTCATCGATGCCCTTTCATCCGACAAAAGAGCCGGTGTCCGCGCCCTTGCACGGAAAATCGAAAACGAGCGTAGCCGTAAGAACAACCTGCGGGCGAAGCATGAGCGCCTTCTCGCCATCGAGCGAAGCCTCATGGCAGAGGGTAAAAAGCTCATTGCCGGTGTTGACGAGGCTGGACGGGGGCCGCTTGCGGGGCCGGTTGTTGCCGGAGCGGTCATTCTCCCGGATGGGGTGTGCCTGCTCGGTCTCGACGACTCGAAGAAGATGACGGCGAAACATCGAGAGGAGATGTTCGAACGCATTACTTCCCAGGCAGTCGCGTGGGGTATCGGGATGGCGGAGAACGACGAGATCGACGAAATCGGCATACTCGAAGCGACCATGAAGGCCATGCGCATTGCGGTGGAAAACCTCCATGTCAGGCCGGATATCGTGATCGTGGACGGGAACAGGGCTCCGGGCCTGCCGTGCGAGGAGCGCGCTGTGGTGGACGGCGATGCGCTGTCGCTGTCCGTTGCGGCGGCGTCGGTGATCGCCAAGGTGAGCAGGGATCGTATCATGGCCGATATGGATGGCATGTTCCCCGGGTACGGTTTCGCCCGTCACAAAGGGTACGGATGCAGCAGCCATATCGAGGCGATACGGCGTCTCGGGCCATGCGACATCCACCGTTTTTCGTTCGGGATCGTGCCGGAATCCGCGCCGCCGGGTACTGTTTTTGCGATTCTGAAAAAAAGGCTGCTCAAGGCCATGACAGGCGCATCGTTCGACCGCGCGGCGCAGGGTATCGCCCGTATTCGTGATCATATTCCGGAAAGCGAGCTCGAAATACTCCGGAAAGTATACTGCGACCGACGGGCAAAACTGAAAAAGACAACACGCAATACCGGCGCCCACGGTGAAAAGACCGGCTGCGAGTTTCTCATGCACAAAGGATATGCGATTCTCGACCGTAACTGGCGCGCCGATGGGTGCGGGTATGAAATCGACATTGTCGCCCGGCATGACGAGACCGTTGTGTTCTGTGAAGTGAAAACGGCGAATACGGCGGTGTTCGGCGAACCCGTCTCATGGGTAACCCCGGAAAAAACCAGGCATATTGCCCGCGCCGCGAGCGAATATATCGTGACCCACAATCTCGGCGGATGTCCCTACCGGTTCGATGTTATCGGCCTTCAGATGAAAGGGGAACTCAGTGAGATCGTCCATATCGAAAACGCGTTTAACGCCCCGGAGAACCTGTGAACGATAAAAAACAGATTTTCGGATGGGCTATGTACGACTGGGCGAATTCCGCCTATGTGACGACGGTGGCCGTTGCGGTGCTCCCCATATTTTTCTCCGGTGTGGTCGTAGGGGAGGGAGGATACGAATTTTTAGGAGTGCGGTATGATTCCCAGTCGCTGTGGGGCTTCATGATGAGCTTTTCGGCGCTCTGGGTTTTTATCTTCGCACCGGTTCTCGGGGCTATCTCCGATTTCTCCGCATCGAAAAAGAAATTCCTCATGGTGTTCTGCTATATGGGAAGCCTCTTTTCCATACTCCTGTTTTTCTGCGGTTCGGGCGATGTTGTCAGAACGATGATTTTTTTCATGATCGCCCAGATCGGATTTGTTGGCGGAAACGTGTTTTACGATGCCTTTCTTCCGCAAATCGCTTCCGAGGACACGATAGACCGGGTTTCTGGGAAAGGATTCGCCTACGGTTATGTCGGTGGAGGGCTGCAGTTTGCCCTTTCGCTCGCTCTTATCGCCGGGCATGACAGGATTGGTATCAGCGAGTCGCTCGCTGCCCGTATCGCAATCGCCACGGCTGGTTTGTGGTGGGCAGGCTTTTCGATTATCACATTTATCAGGCTGAAGGAAATGGAGGCCGTTGAACGGTTTCCCGAAACATACCGTTCGCTGCCTCCGGTTCTGGCTTATGCGAAAATAGGCTTGTCCCGCACGGTTGCGACGGCAAAAAAAGTCCGGAAATTCAAGCATCTTCTCCTTTTTCTCATCGCCTTCATGATATATAACGACGGTATCCAGACGGTGATCAGCATGTCTACCATTTATGGCACGAGCGAGCTGAAACTTCCCTCGTGGGTGCTCATGGCTACTCTTCTCATTATCCAGTTCATCGCATTTTTCGGCGCCCTCATTTTCAGCAGGCTCGCGGAAAAAACAACGGCAAAAAAGGCGCTCATGCTCACCCTTCTCATATGGGCCTTTGTCGTTGTATATGCATATTTTATTACGAGCGCAAAGGAATTCTTCATACTCGGAATTCTTGTCGGGCTTACGATGGGCGGCTCCCAGTCGCTGAGCCGATCATTATATGGCTCGATGATACCGAAACAGGCATCTGCCGAGTTTTATGGCTTTTATTCGGTTTTCAGCAAGTTTTCCTCGATCTGGGGGCCTGCGGTGTTTGCGGTGATCAATATCATGAGTGGGTCTTCCCGCAACGCTATTATTTCTCTCGTGGTTTTTTTCGCCCTGGGCATTATCATACTCTCCTTTGTCGATGTGGAAAAAGCCAGGGAGGCAAAAACGTCCGCGTTGTTCACATAATCCGGATTATTTCGGAAAATACTCATAAACAATGTCACCACTGAGACCTGCTGCGACAAAGCGCCAGCACGGTGAGCACGGAGATAAGGAGAAAAGCGCGATATTTTTATGAAAATACATTTTCATCCTTCGTTGTGATCATGTATGGTTATGAGGATTATTCATTTAACATATTTCACCACAAAGACATAAAAACAAATAATATATTATTTATATTGGCATTAGTAATTATCAATAGTTCGCATATAAAAATATATATATAAAAAACAAATCCGTGAAAATCCGCCCGATCCGCGAAAATCAGCGTTCCATTTGATTTTTGTGAGTAGGTCGGATAAATTTTGCCAGATGGAGCACACTATGACATCACGTGAACGGGTGCGGGCGGCTCTCAATCACCATCAGCCCGACAGAGTGCCGGTCGATTTCGGCGCAACATTTGAAACCGGGATAACGGTGAGCGTTGTCTCACAGCTCAGAAAAGTGCTCGGGCTTGCCGGTCCCGGCGACCGTGTGAAAGTAGTCGAATCTTACCAGATGCTCGGTGAGATCGATGACGACCTTAAACGGGCGCTCGCTGTCGACTGTACCGGTATCTTCAATATCATGAGCGTTTTCGGCTTCGAGAACAAGGACTGGAAACCGTGGACGACATTCGACGGCACCGATGTCCTCGTTCCGGCGCTGTTCAACACCGAGCCGGACGGGCACGGGAATATCCTCATGTATCCGCAGGGCGACCGTTCCGTTCCGCCGAGCGGGATCATGCCCCAGGGTGGCTTCTACTTTGACTCGATCAACCGTCAGAAGCCCATCGACGATTCCCGCTTGAATGTCGAGGATAACCTCGAGGAGTTCGGCCCGTTCACGGACAGGCTCCTCGATCATCTCAGGCAACGCTCTGAATGGCTCTATGCAAATACCGATTACGCAATCGTGTACAGCTTTTCCGGCACATCGTTCAACGACATCGGCAATGTTCCCGCTCCCGAGCTGAAAGACCCGCTGGGAATCCGTGATGTCGAGGAATGGTATGTATCGACGGTAACGAGACGCGATTATGTCCGCGAGGTGTTCGAACGTCAGTGCGAAATCGGGCTCGCCAACCTCGCCCGCGTGAGGGATGCGGTCGGCGACCGTATAGACGTGATCAAGATAACCGGGGCCGATTTCGGGATGCAGCGCGGCCCGCTCATCTCGCCGGATTTCTATCGCGAGATGCTCAAGCCGTTCCATTCACGGCTCTGCGGCTGGATTCACCGTCATACGTCGTGGAAAACGTTCATGCATACCTGCGGCGGCATCAGGCCGCTCCTCGATGATATTATCGATGCGGGTTTCGATGTCATCAGCCCCGTACAGTGTTCAGCCGAGGGTATGGAGCCGAGGAAGCTCAAAGAGGATTTCGGCGACCGTATCGTGTTCTGGGGTGGTGGCGTGGATACCCAGACAACACTTCCCTTTGGTACTCCGGACGATGTATATAACGAGGTCAGTGAGCGGATAAAGATATTCAACAAAGGCGGCGGATATGTGTTCAATGCCATTCATAATATTCAGACAAACACTCCTGTCGGGAATATTATTGCAATGACCCGGGCAATCGCGGATTCGTTTCAGAATGAGTCGTGCACATGAGCTGTTGAGTGTAACTACAATGATTTCATGGTGATCATAGAACGTGAGACAATCGTGGACGTGATGAAATGGGCTGTTCATTCACCCGATAAGCTCATGTTCTGCGATCATGGTTTTACAGATAATCGTTATGGATATGATTTAACGTTTATAAATATACTCTCGTCCGGAAATACGGGAACAGAAATGCATCGAGGGCGTTTATTATATATTGATATGCCGGGTGTGGTTTATGGTACGATGGTTTTTCGTCATCGTTGCTTTTCCATGATGATTGTAAATACGTATTACGGCTTACATATTGCAGGTATGCAGAAGTAATAATGTAAAACAGTAGTGACGGTTAAAATTTTTACGGAAAAATAAAAATCTTTTAAATCGAACTTCTACCGGCGCTTTAATTGTTTGGGATATGATTTTCACCCCTTTTCTCCACCCGAACTCACCCCTCGATCCCCTCTCTAACCAAGAAAGGGGAAGCGCCACTAACATCTGTATTGTCAAGATGTTATTCGCTGGATGAGTTCCCTTGATCAACGATGGTAACTATCATGTTCTGCTGTAAATGCAGGATGAGAAATATTTTACCACAGTTCTGAATGTAAAAAATAATCAATATGAAATTACCGCACTCTTTTTTCCAGTTATTAATTACAGTTGTATATGAACAAACGGGAAATCTTTTTAAAAAGCTTTTTTGTAAAGAATATTATTGAAAATAATGGAAACTTTGTATATATATGTCAATATAACAAGTTTTTTTGTGTTTTTTTTAAGTTTTAATAAATAACACGATAAACTGTGCGATCCATTTTAATTAATAAAAAATAGAGTTTTATTATTTTCAGCCGGTACCATGCGTTCAGTTGTCGGTATCTGTAATACGGTTCATCAATGATGGGATTCCGATTGAAAAAGAACAATAAAAGGGTATTGAAGAGCACCATCGGGACAAATAACATGACCTCGAATACCATGTATCTCGATCAGTTATGGAACATGTATTCTCAGAGTACCATACCGACCGTCATATCCGATAGTGAAGGAAACATTATCAGATACAACGATGCAATGTATGAACTGACCGGATATACCTATGATGAGGTTGCCGATTTTGAATCGTGGATGACGAAGGTCTATCCTGATGAAACATACAGGAAAGAAGTGGTGGAAATCAGCAGCAAGGCCAGGCAACATGAAATCGATCTTCTGAGATATCGATTGGTCATTACCAGAAAAGACGGGCAGAAGCGGTATACGGAATTTTCTTCATATGATATTGTACAAAAGGGAAAAAGAACCGGAGAACAGATTGTTCAGATTGTGGATATCACCGGGCGGATAACCGCTGAAAAAGCATTACAATACCGGATTGATTTCGAACAGCTTATTGTCGCTATTATAAATGACTTTATTACCCTGAAAGTCGATGAAATTGATTCGGGTATAAAAAAAGCCCTGGAAGAAATCGGGAAATTTACCGGAGTTGACCGCAGCTATATATTTGTATTTACTGATGATATGAAAAAATTGAGTAATACACATGAATGGTGTGCGGAGGGTATTGAGCCTCAAATACAAAGAATTCAGGAATTGCCGGTCGAACGGCTTCCCTATTTCTTTGAGAAAATGAAAAGAAACGAGATCTTTTATGTTCCCTGTACAGATGATCTTCCGGTCGAGGCGCAGGCTGAAAAAGAAGAGCTCAAAGAACAGAGTATAAAGTCGTTAATAGATGTGCCGCTTATTTACTCCGGCATTCTTGTCGGTATGCTCGGTTTTGATGCCGTGCTATCGGAACGCATGTGGACTCAGGATGAGATCACATTACTGAAAATTGCCGGCGGGATGTTTGTCAATGTTCTTGAACGGAAAAGAACGGAAAAGGCGCTCCGGGATAGTGAAGAAAAATTCCGTCAGCTCTTTGAGATGGAATCCGATGCGCTTTTTCTGATCGAAAATGTATCCGGCCGTATTCTTGAGGTCAACAATGCGGGAGTCTCGCTCTACGGATATTCCAAGGAAGAACTGCTCGGTATGCGAAATGTCGATCTTTCCGATGAAGCCGATCAAACGAGTAAAGCGACCCGGGGACATTTAACACGGATTCCGGTTCGTTATCATCGACGGAAGAACGGAACTGTTTTTCCGGTAGAGATCGCCGCTCGTCATTTTATTTTTCAGGGACGGGAAGTTCATGTCGCTGCGATACGTGATATTACTGAAAGACATGCGGCCCAGGAAGAATTACAACGGCAGGAAGAATTCCTCAAAATGGTGATCGACCAACTCCCCGTATATATCGCCGTAAAAGACAGAAAAGCCCGCGTTATTCTGGCCAACCGGATGTATACGTTAATATTCGGACTCAGTATGGAACAGATGATGGGGAAAACCTCCGATGTACTCCATGCTGACCGTGAAGCCGGCAAAAAAATATACCGTGATGATATGACGCTCATACACAAGGAGAAACCGTTCATAGAGTATGAAGATCAATTCCTGGATAAACAAGGTACATACCATTCTGTCAATACACTTAAAATTCCCTTGTTCGATAAAAACGGGGATGTTGAATATATCCTTATTGTCGGATCGGATATGACCAGCCAGAAACAGGCGGAACATGCTCTCCGGGAAAGCGAACGAATCCTTTCTACCCTCATAAGTAACCTGCCGGGCATCGCATACCGTTGTAAAAACGATGAATACTGGACCATGGAGTTCATCAGTGAAAGGTGTAAGGAAATTACAGGCTACGACAGTGCGGATCTGATAGGTAACCGGGTATTATCATATGATGATATCATTCATCCGGACGATCGCGAAATGGTTCGGGTATTCGTCATGGAATCGTTGTCAGAGAATAAGCCTTTCCGGTTGAATTATCGCATTATCACCGCTTCCGGACAGGAAAAGTGGGTATGGGAACAGGGTGAAGGAGTCCCTTCCGATGATAGTGAACTGGCCACAATCGAGGGATTCATTGCCGATATTACGAATCAGAAGGCAGCTCAGGAAGCTCTTCGTGAGAGTGAGGAACGGTATCGCTCTCTTTTTGAAACCTCCCTCGATCCGATTATGATCACTTCATTTGATGGAACGGTTCTCAATGCAAACAAGGCATGGTTCGATATTTTTGGATATCAGAGAGAAGAAGTAATCGGACACGATATTCGAGAAACATACGTCAGACAAGAAGACCGTAAAAACTTTTTATTTGAACTCGAAAAGAAGGGATATTTGAATAGTTACCCGCTCCAGTTTCGGAAAAAGGACGGTTCACTTATTGATTTTGAGGTTACTACTAATGTACGGCGGAAAGAAGACGGGCAGATTGCATATTTCCAGAGCGTAGGTCGTGACGTTACCGAGCGCAGACGGCTGGAGATGCAGTTTCTTCAGGCCCAGAAGATGGAGATGGTTGCGCGGCTTGCGGGCGGGATCGCACATGATTTCAACAACCTGCTGACGGCGATTATCGGATATGCGGAAATTATAATGCTTTCGGTACCCCCCATGGACCCGATACACTTCGATGTGGAAGAGATACTGAAAACATCTCAGCGCGCCGCCAATCTGACCCGTCAGCTCCTCGCTTTCTCGCGCCGTCAGATCATCGAGCCACGCATCATCAACTTGAATAAAGTGCTCCTGGAAATGAATAAGATGCTCCGCCGGATAATCGGAGAGGATATCGAGCTCGTGATTCTTCTGCCTGAGGACCTGTGGTTCATCAAGGTTGATCCCGGCCAGATCGAACAGGTTTTAACCAACCTTGTGGTAAATGCGCGTGACGCCATGCCGAACGGCGGCAAGCTTACCATTGAGACCAGGAATGTCATGATTGATCAGCTTTATGCCGATGTTCATCCTGATACCAGGCCGGGGGACTATGTCTTGATTGCGGTGAGCGATACCGGTATCGGAATGGATCAGGAAACAATGTCCCATCTTTTCGAGCCGTTTTTTACCACAAAAGAGAAAGGTAAAGGAACCGGACTGGGTCTTTCGACATGTTACGGCATCGTTAAACAGAATTTAGGAAACATCTGGATATACAGTGAGCTCGGACATGGAACGACGGTAAAAATTTACCTTCCCCGGACTGCCGGCGAACCTGTTCATATATCATTTGAACGTGATATGGCAGAACTGCCGGAAGGCAGTGAAACAGTACTCGTCGTTGAAGATGAAACAAGTGTCCGCAGAATGGTTTCCCGTCTGCTCCGTGAACATGGATATACTGTTCTGGAGGCGATCAACGGCGAGGAGGCTCTACGGGTTGTCGATAAAGCAGGCGGATCGGGCATTCATCTTCTTCTGACCGATGTGATCATGCCGCGTATGGGCGGGAAAGAGCTTGCCATAAAATTGAGTAATATTTTTCCTGATATAAAAGTTCTGTATATGTCCGGTTATACCGATAATTCCATTGTTTCCCATGGTGTTCTTGATCCGGGTATTGACTTCCTTCAGAAACCTTTTTCACCGAGGGCTTTTCTCGAAAAAGTACGGAAGGTGCTCGACCAGAAGCCTGATGAGTGAAAAACTCCGGTGTACCGTAAAATAACGGGGCGCCGGGGAATCGAGACATTCACGGACCCGGGAATTGCCGTTCGTGAAGATTATGACACCGTGGAGGTTGATTTTTGAATATTTAACCGCGCTTTCCCCGGCAGCAGCACTGGCGGGAAGTGTTAACCTTTGGCAGGAGAAAGAGTCAGTGAGTGTGAAAAACAATCGTGTGTGCCCGGTTGAACGGGCGGGCAGTCTCGATAATCGGATTCGGAGGTGGATACAGAACCCTCAGAAAATACTGAGCCCCTATATTGAAAAGGGAATGACAGTCCTGGATATTGGGTGCGGCCCCGGCTTTTTTTCTATAGAAATGGCTCGGATGGTTGGCGAATCCGGCCGGGTGATTGCCGCTGATCTGCAGGAAGGGATGCTTCGGAAACTGAGAGATAAGATTGAAGGAACGGAACTCGAGAAACGTATCACACTCCATAAGTGTGAAAAAAATAAAATTGGCGTATCGGATACCGTAGATTTTGTTCTATCGTTCTATATGGTTCACGAAGTCCCCGATGCAGCAGATTTTTTTTATGAAATTGGTATAATACTGAGACCGGACGGCCTGCTTTTCATTGTTGAACCGTCTTTTCATGTTTCTGCGGCTGCGTTTGAAGAAACCGTCAAAAAAGCACTGGAGGCCGGATTCACAGTTGCCGGAAGGCCGAAAATGCTTTTAAGCAAGACTGTTATATTGAAAAAAAGCTGAACTCCCTCTGTTCTGCACGAATCCGCATTCAACTCCCACCTGTGCATGGCATGAATTATTCCGTCAGCATATGCGGATATATTGAATTTTTTGGATTGAGACCTGGTATTCCGCACGAAAAAGGGGTATCGAAAACATCCCCGATACCCCTTTCAATTGCTTTATGAACAGGCCGTTATGCTTTAATTGCCTCTTCGAATTTCGCTTTGAACACCGCAAGCGCTTCACGGATGACTTCCACGTTGCCGGGAGCCTTTTTGTCGGCTACGAGCGCCAGCGGGGCGCTCATGCCCAGAACAGGCGTGTATCCGTTCTTGGAGATGGTTTTGATATATTCCGGTCCGGTCACATAATCCACCGCGCCGGTTGGCATGATGATCCTGCCGTTGTGCCGTTCGCGGACATAAGGCGCCAGGAGGTCGCCCACACCCTTTGGGCCGTGCGAGCGGGCGGGGAAAACCTTGATGGCGTCCGGCTCGTTGCCGTCCTCGCGCTCGATGAAATAATTGAGTTCGCTTGGGCTGAAAACTGCCGGGGCGCAGAAACGGTTTGCGGCATGGGCAATCTTGACGAATTCGATGCCGGGGGCGTAGCCGCCCATGACATTTGCCGGGGCGACGATCATGTCGAAGCCCATATCGATTGCCATTTCAAGCTCTTTCGGATTGATGATGGAGCCGACTCCAAGCACGAACGGCCGGTCGGCTGGGCTCGCGGCGCGGCGCTTGAGGAGTTCCTGCATGCCTTCCTTGAGGATGCCAGGGTCAATGCGGAATGTGCACTCGCTCACATACCCGGCCTGGTATACTTCCCACATCGTGGTGACAAAATGGTCGGGAGCCTGGATGTGGCTTTTGTTCATGACCACGACGACGCCGCTTTTTCTGAGGGCTTTGTCGACACGTTTCCTGTCATATGTGTATTCTGCCATCGTTTCGTTCTCCATAATTGTTTTGTGTTTACGTTACATGTATTAAGGACTGTTAGTCCCGGTTGCTTGCCTTTGCTTATTATCGCAGTGCGCTTACGCCGCCGCCGGATTTTGCGCGCTTGATTTCTTTTTCGATCATCGACAGGGTCGCCATGGTTGTGTCACCGGGGAACTCCTGAACGATGATGCCGTGAGCCGCGCCGTAATCGACCGCTTCCTCGGTGGATTTGCCCATCATGAGCGAACCTGCAACACCGCTGCAGAAGGAGTCGCCACCGCCGGTACGGTCGGCGATTTCGACACGCTCGCGCACGACCCCCTGGTAAATCTTGTCTTCGGCGACATCATAGAGCACGGCACCCCAGTTGATGAGGTCAGCCGAGAGCGCGCTCCTGAGCTGTGTGCCGATGATCTTGAGATTGGGATAATCCTTGGCCACCGTGCGAAGCGTTTCGGTGTATGCAGCCATGAAAGCATCCATCGGCTCGTCTTTACCCACCTTGCGGGTTTCATAGCCGAGTGCATCGAAGAAATCGCCCTGGTTGCCAACGAGGAATTCCACATGCTCGACGATTTTGCGGTTATTGGCGCGGGCTTTGTCTTTATCGGGCTGAACCTTGGAGCGGTAGTTCAGGTCGAACGAGCGGAAGGTACCGTATTTACCGGCCGCTTTCATCGCTTCGAGGGCGAATTCCGCAGTTCTGGGGCCGATGAGGGTGAAAATACCGCCCGAGCTGAACCATCTGACTCCCTTGGAAAACAGCGCATCCCAGTCGAAATCACCGGGTTTGAGTGTCGATGCCGGGGTATGTGCGCGGTAGTACTCGGTTACGGACGGCAGCACGCCCTTGCCTTTCCATGTGAAATTGATGCCGTTGTGGAGCGTTCCCTTACCGTCGGTGGAATGATCCCCTTTACCCGATGTATTGAACCAGATGATGTTCTTTGTATCGACACCCGCTTCATTTATCTGCGATTCGATGTTCCGTCCGATACCGTCGTCGACAAGCGCCGTGATAATGGCGGCTCTTGCGCGGAATACATATGCAAGTCCCTCGGCGACATTGGTTTCGCCGCCGCCGTGCCATATCCGGGCGTTACGGGCGCGGGCGGTTGGAATATCGCCGGGATCGATGCGCATCATGACTTCGCCCAGAGAGACGATATCGTATGTGGTTTCGGAAATCGGTTTAAACGTGAAAGTGCTTGCCATTGCAGTTCCTCCATGTGAAAAATGTAACCGGTAAATAATGATGGGTATTGAATAGGCTTTATTGTTTAAAATATGCTCTTGTCGAAATAAGATAATAAAATTGAGCGTAAAAATCAAAGGGATAGCGGGAGGAAAACAAGATTATTATCATTATTATTGCATAAGCAAAGACTCGGAGTTGACTCTGAAACGGGATTGTGGTATTATTACCTAATTAATGTGATATGATACCATCTTTCCAATATAATGAGAAAAAAACTATGCTCGAGAAAAAAATCGAAGATAAAAGCGCCCGGATCGCCGTGACAGGTCTCGGTTATGTCGGGCTGCCCCTTGCGGTTGCTTTTGCCCGCGCCGGGTACAGGGTATTCGGCCTCGATGTACAGAAGAAAAAAGCCGATGCGGTGAACAGGGGAGAATCGTACATCGGCGATATCTCTTCCGAGGATGTCGCGGCATTCGTCAAAAGCGGACAGCTCACCGCTTCGAGCGATTTCAGCCTCCTCGAACAGGCCGATTGCGTTTCGATCTGTGTTCCCACTCCCATCGACAAGAACAAGGTTCCCGATACGAGCTATATTTCAAATGTTTCTGATATTGTCCGTAAATATATGAAGAAACAGCAGCTCGTTGTGCTCGAATCGACAACCTACCCCGGTACGACCGAAGAGGTCGTTCTTCCTATTCTTGCGCGGGACGGGAAAAAAGTGGGGCATGATTTTTTTCTCGCATTCTCTCCCGAGCGTATCGATCCGGGTAACAGATTGTACGGTTTCAGTAAGGTGCCCAGGGTTGTCGGCGGTGTTACGGGCAGATGTACGGCGATAGCAGCTTCATTGTACGAGCATGTGGTGCCGTCCGTGTTCAGGGTCGATTCGCCGAAAGTAGCCGAAATGAGCAAACTCCTGGAAAATATTTTCCGGATCGTCAATATCTCCATGATCAACGAAATGGCCCTGCTCTGTGACCGGATGGGTATCGACATCTGGCAGGTTGTCGATGCGGCGTCGTCCAAACCGTACGGTTTCATGCCCTTTTATCCCGGTCCGGGACTTGGCGGTCACTGCATCCCCGTTGATCCGTTCTACCTGTCATGGAAAGCTAAAGAGTACGATTTTTACACACGATTCATCGATCTTGCCGGTGAAATCAACGATATGATGCCCCATTTTGTCGTAACCAAGGTCGGTTATGCGCTCAACACGGTCGGAAAATCCCTGAAAAACTCGAAAATTCTCGTGATCGGCGTGGCCTACAAACGCGATATAGACGATATCCGCGAATCGCCCGCGCTTTCGGTCATCCAGATACTCCAAAAGAAGATGGCAAAGGTTACCCTTTGCGATCCGTACGTGCCATCGGTGACGATCGGGAACCGTGCCTACACCAGCCATCGCGCTGTTACCGAAAAACTCGTTGCTTCGGCTGATGCGGTATTGATTCTCACCGATCACAGCGCCGTGGATTACAATCTTATTGGCCGGCATGCCGATATAATCGTGGATACCAGAAATGCCATGCACGGCATCAGAAAAAGAAAGGTATATAAACTCTAACCTATGAGAGTACTGATTATTGCAAATCCCATTATCGGCATAAACAAGGAAAAACGTGAGATTCTCAATGTATTGTCATCGCGTATCAGCCGTAACGGCGGAAATGTCGATATAACATATACCATGAAACCCGGGCTCGGGAAAGTGTATTCATCCCGGGCGGCACTCGAAGGGTATGATGCGGTTTACGCCGCCGGCGGAGATGGGACTATCAACGATGTGGCTTCGGGGCTGGTAAAGCGTCCCACACCGCTCGGGATAATTCCTCTCGGGACGGGAAACGGTTTGGCGCGCAGCCTCGGTATCCCTTTGCAGACAGATCGTCTTATCGAGATGCTTCTGGCACATAAAACCACATTAATCGATGTGGGTAAAATTTCTTCACGGTTTTTTGTCGCGACTGCCGGCATTGGTTACGATGCCATGATCGCTCATGATTTTAATAAACAGCACACCCCTTTTCGCCATTTGTACAAATACTTCTGGGTCGGAATAAAGAATTATTTCGTTCAGCCCTCGGAAAAGCTCGTGCTCTTTGTTGATGGAACGGAGATGCATCGAAAAGTATTTGCGCTGACGATTGCGAATGTTTCACAGTACGGCGGCGGTGCTGTCATTGCCCCTCAGGCAGGCCCGCAGAGCGGTTCCCTGATTGCGGTCCTCGTCCCCAAGCTGAACATGTTCAAAGCAATTCCAGCGGTACTCAAGCTGTTCACCGGCTCGGTGAACACCCTCAAGGATATCGAATTCCTGGAATTTAAAAACCTTAAAATAAAACGCGCAAAACCTGGATTTTTCCATGTCGACGGCGAGGTTTTCGAGGGATCCGCAACCCTGAATGTGACAGTCATTCCAGGCGCGCTCAAGGTTATCGTACCGTGATATAATCATCTTGTCTTACTGACATACATATCTGCCATATCCACAGATAATGCTGCCATAATGACAGTTTGGCACTGCCACTCCTTGTCTGCTCATGTAGTTCCCCCGGTTATTAACAAATTATCTTACCTTAGTAATAATAATAAGATAAGTATTAATATCATTTTTTGGCACGCTCGTTGCTCTTTAATACGTGTGAAAAAAATGAACGATTAATTAATAAAAGGAGGAACTTCCATGACATTAGTACGATTTATACCGACTTCACAGAACAGAACAGCGAGCGACGGGTGGAATATACCGGTTGATATCATTGAAAAATCGGATGGTTTTTCCCTCGTGTTCGATGCGCCGGGATTCAACAAAGACGATCTGAATGTCAAGGTTCATGAGAACCTGCTTACGGTGAGTGGCGAAAGGAAACGTGCCGAGGACAATGAGAACAATTATTTCACTCATTACGAAAGGCCTTCGGGAGCTTTTTCGCGGACGTTCAGGCTGCCCGAATATGCCGACGGCGAACATGTGAAAGCCACTTATGAACAGGGTGTTCTGACGCTGAAAATCGATAAAAAAGAAGAGGCAAAACCTCGTACAATCGAGATCAAGTAACCGTAACCAAACAACATAACAATCACACAAACAATTATAAACGTTATATAAGGAGGTGTTCACCATGTTACCGGAACTTTGGGGAAACAGAGGCTTACTAAGGGGACCGTCCCTCGATGATTTTGTTGAAAAATTCTTTTACGGATGGCCGCGGTACGAAGGTGCATCCGATGTAACCTGGAGCCCGAGGGTCGACATTAATGAGACGGACAAAGACCTCGTTATCGATGCCGAACTTCCGGGTATCGACAAAAAGGATGTCAAGGTTGAGGTAAAGGATAACCTTCTCACCATCTCCGGAGAGCGTAAACAGGAGAAGAAGACCGAAGATGCCGAATGCTGCAGGCTTGAACGGCATTACGGCAAGTTTGAGCGGTCGTTCGCTCTCTCCGATACTGTCGATACGGGCAAGATATCCGCAAAGTACAAGGATGGTGTGCTGACGGTGACTCTTGCAAAAACAGAGAAAGCTTTACCCAAAGAAATCTCTGTTGAAGTCAATTAACGGAATACCATCCGGATTCAACCATTACGGGCAGAACACAGGTTCTGCCCTTTTTTTATCGAATTCGC
Organism: bacterium; assembly: GCA_021372535.1. Classification (NCBI taxonomy): domain Bacteria; species bacterium. Next base: position 22,847 of record JAJFUH010000015.1, on the reverse strand, counting down.
AAAAAAACTTTTCACAAAAGCATGAAAATGTATTATTCTATGGGGGCGTTTTTAAAATGCTTATTACCAGTGATTGCATGGATCAGGACTGCTACAACGTTGCAACACCTGTAGACAGCCATGGAACATGTAATCTCATATATTCTTAACGTTTCACACAGGAGGGGAACCATGGGGGTAAAAAGGCAGACATGCCGGATTCTTTTAGTGGCCATTGTTCTTTTTGCCTTGAGCGGGGTAACTGGAGCCTTTTGCATGACAATTAAAGTTGCTTTGCCGACCGCACAGGTTGTCACGGTCGAAGCCGTGCCCGAAGATACGGTTCTCCGTGTCAAGGAATTCGTATACAATGTCACGGAAATCCATGTGGGAAACCAGAGAATGTTTAAAAACGCTGCCGAGCTTGACAATATGAAAACCCTTGCATCATATGGTGTTGCCGATGGCGATACACTTCAGGTAAAATACGGTGTCGATGATTCCGGTGAACAGGTCAGAGCAACAGGCGGCTGGTGGAAAATACTTATTATCATCGTCATACTTGCGGCAGTAGCATTATGGGTCAAGAAGAAAGTGTTTTCCGGTGAGCAGGAATAATCCCATATTTGCATTCATGCTGTATGTGTATTAATCGCAGGAATCCTCATTTTTTCCGCAATACTCATGTACGATAGATTCAAACATCTCCATGTCCTCAGATGCGCCCGAATCCGCATCTTTACTCTATGGCATTTTGTTCAATAAAATAACTCCGGTCCATGCATTACTGTTGTTCATTTTGAGTTCTTTCGGTATGAAATATGAACGGACAGGGATGCGTGAAGCCCTGAGAGGCAATGCTTATTTCATGCCCCTGTAATAGGAGGTGACAAGGTCGGCGGCTTTTTTATCCTCGGGCACATCGAGAACCGGAATGAGCTCTGAGCGCCTGATATCAAGAACACCGTCAGCCGTTCGCGAGAGCGTGACAAGGCCGACGAACTGTCCCCGCGCACCCGGCGCGACGAGGATTCCATGTTGAGAGCGGTATGGCGTTTCGAGACGGTCGTTGCTGTAGCCCTGAACGACAATATCTATTTCGGGGTAATCGGCAAGCAGACGCTTGTTTGAACCGGTTTCCATGTGGGAGAGAACGATGATGAAGTCGACTTTTTTCCTGAGATCGCCGAGAACGGGTTTAAGGGAGCGGTCGAACGGAAGAAGTGAAAAATCCGGCTTTATCGATTCAGTGGTCAGGAAACACGTGGTATCGCAGACCGAGATAATTCCGGCGGTTTGCCCCCCGATCGTGCGTGTCATGTACGATTTGAAAACGGGGGTGGCGGTATTCATCCGGACGATCGAAGAGGAAAGCAGGGTAAATTGCGCGCTGCCGGCCATTTCCAGCGCGTTGTCGACACCGTGATACATTTCGAGCTGACCGATTCCTGCGGCATCGTACTTCATGAGATTCATGATCTTTGCAATGGTCGTTGTCTTTAACTTGTAGTCACCGTAAAGGCTCACCATGTTCCCGCTGTCGACGAGGAGAAAGGGCGGTTCCTTTTCACGGAGCTTTTTGATGAGGGTAACCCGCTCCGATAGACCGCCGTACGGGTCGCCGGGGCATCCGCACTCCCTGAGTTTCCCCTGGCTGTTTGCTGTATAAACGATGGTCAGCTCGCCGCCGAACGAATCAACGGGGCATAACCAGAGTATTGTCAGGAGGAGCAGCGAGACGGCGACGCATATTTTTTTCATTGAACGATGTCCTTCCCGACAAGCGATTGTGCGATAAATTCTCCGAGCACACGGTATCCTTCGGGAGTAAGGTGCCGTGTATCCTCGAAATACCCGGCCCGGCCTTTTTTCATGGTTTCGAAAACCGCCGCCGCATCGAAAAGAAAGGTATCTGTCTCCGTGGCAATCTGCCTGATGATCGTGTCGTAAGCATGGTATACTTTCAGGAAATCCCCAAAGTTTTCATCCTCGATAAAATCGGGCAGAGTCGCTGCGGAAATGTCCGGGTCATCCGGTCGGGAAAGGGAATCCGGTATCAGCTTCGGGAGGGTCAGGAGCACCGGCAACGCGGATGCCTTCCGTATCTCTGAAATAATGAGTGAGAGGTTGTATTCGAAATTGAAGGGAACGAATTCATCGGGCGTATAGGTAAGGGGAATCGGTTTACGGTTCTCGTACCCGGCGATTTCACGGATTTTTGCCGCGAGATGAAACCTTATGTTTTTCTGCGAGAGAGTATGCCAGTATGAGCTGTAGGGGAGACGGTTGTCACAGTACCGGTCGACCGGCTCGTTGAAAAGATCGTTCCATCCTGCATATACTATGACGATATCCGGTTTGAACCCCAGAAGATGCTGAATTCTGAAGATCATATTGCTTGTCGAATGGCCGCAGACACCCGCGTTTATAACCTCGACGGGACGGCTCGTGCGCCGTTTGGCAAGCATGGTCTGAACGATTTGAGGATAGGGATTTTTCTCTCCGGAAGGACCGAAAGTCGTTGCGTCGCCGAGACACAGTATCCGGGTCATGTCACCTTTGATAAGCTCCGGCCCGCGAAAACCATGGTGGTTAATCCGGATATCCCCGGAAACAAACCCCGGGATCAATTCCCAGCCTGAACAGGGATCGAACCGTTCCCACGGCCGCTCCATCGTCCACCGTTCGCGGTGAAAACGGGTTCTGGAAGCCGCACGGTCTTTAAGCCTCAGAACGATTTCCGCTGCTCCGAGAGCTGCTGTGGCAATTCCGATGCCATAGAGCAGATTTTCCCTTTTCATCGAATATCCTCCCAATGATTTCGTCACAACCCGTATCATAATAACACGACGAAAAACATTATAAGTTCCCCCAAATTTTATCGCCGTATCCGGGAATAAATGTACGGATTTTAACGTGTAAGGACAAGATAAAACAGGATTCGTATACATGATATACTTACCTCTAAGTCTCTCTGCCTCTCTGTTCCTTTGCTACTTTATAAAAGGAATTATGTTGTAAATATCTGTTTTCATTTTTATATTTTTATCATGAGAGGACTGAGAATAACCATAGGGCAGATAAATCCCACGGTCGGTGATCTGGAAGGCAATGTCGACCGGTGTCTCGAGGCTGTTGCCGCAGCGGCCGAACGTGGAAGCGACCTTGTGGTTTTCCCCGAACTCGCCGTTACCGGGTATCCCCCGGAAGACCTCCTGCTCAAGCCGGGTTTTCTCAAACGATGCCGCACTGCCATCGAGCGGTTTGCGGACGGTGTTACCGATATCTGCGCCGTCATAGGATTCGTGGACGGTGTCGGGCCGGTCTATAACGCCGCCGCGGTGATCTCCGGAAAAACCATATACTCCGTATACCATAAGATGTTCCTGCCCAATTATGGTGTTTTCGACGAGAAACGGTATTTCACGCCCGGAAGCCAGCCCGTCTCGTTCATGCTCGGCACGGTGGGTATCGGGTTGAACATCTGCGAGGACATATGGGTGGAAAACGGCCCTTATGGTACCCTCATGGGCGATCATCGCGTGGATATGCTGCTCAACCTGTCCGCGTCCCCGTTCCATGCCGGAAAAGTCCATGAACGTGAGGAGCTTCTCAGAAAACGATCATCCACAGGCGGCGCTGCCATTGTCTACGTGAATCTTGTCGGCGGTCAGGACGAGATCGTGTTCGACGGAGGCTCGCTGGTTTTCGACAGGGACGGCAACTATATCCATAAAGCCCCGGCATTTGTCGAAACGCTCGCGACCTTCGACATGGAATTTTCCGGACCCGCTCCCGGCGGACACATGGCATCCGCCCGCATCGGTCTCCATGTTCACAAAAAGCCGCCGGTCGAACCGATTATCTCACGCGCGCTCACCCATGACGAGGAAATACTCGAAGCGCTTGTGCTCGGTACCCGCGACTATATTCTCAAGAACGGTTTCTCGAAGGTCGTTATCGGGCTTTCCGGAGGTATCGATTCGGCGCTCGTGGCGGCAATCGCCGTTCATGCTCTCGGCGCTGAGAACGTTATCGGGGTGACCATGCCCTCGCAGTATACATCGACCGGAACACGTTCCGATGCCGGGATATTGGCGGATAATCTCGGCATACGGTTCATGGAGATACCCATTTCACCGATTTTCGGGGCGTTCAACGAGTCGCTTGCCGATGCTTTCAGGGGATACGGACAGGATGTCACCGAGGAAAATATTCAGGCGCGGATTCGCGGGACACTGCTCATGGCGCTTTCGAACAAATTCGGGTGGCTTGTGCTCACGACGGGGAACAAGAGCGAGATGGCGACCGGGTATGCAACCCTGTATGGCGATATGGCAGGCGGTTTCGCGGTGATCAAGGATGTTCCCAAAACGACCGTTTTCCGGATCAGCAGGCTTGTAAACAGCCAGGCGGGACGAGAGATAATACCGGAGAGCATCATCACGCGCGCTCCTTCTGCCGAGCTGCGGCCCGACCAGAAGGATTCCGACTCCCTGCCAGAATACCCTGTCCTCGATCCCATTATCAAGGCTTATATCGAGGAAGACCAAGGTATCGAGGACATTGTCGCGATGGGATTCGACCGTGAAATGGTACAGAAGGTGGTCAGAATCAGCGACCGCTCCGAATACAAGCGCCGTCAGGCCCCGCCCGGGGTCAAGATAACTCCGCGCGCTTTTGGCCGCGACCGCAGGCTTCCGCTTACCAACCGCTTCAGACCCTGATGGTTATACGTTTGGACGTCCTGATGAATCTCCCGATGGTTATCGAATCCTTGTACGCAGGCATTTCCTCCCCATCATATCCGGAATGGATTATAGCTGCGGGCACGAATCATGATTCCCGTATGGCAGAAATGATGCTGCCAATGCCCCGCTACAGGCCTGACATCGATCATGTATGGGGGAATCGGAGATGAAGCAGGTGCGGACAGCCGTCCGGAGTGTCAAAAACATCGCCAACTTTATTCGGAGTATCCCCGCGGTTGTTCTTGCCAACATACTCCTGACCCGGCGGTGCACACAGAACTGCCTCCAGTGCACCATTCCGCGGAACGCCGGTGACCCGCCGTATATACCGATGGAGCATTTTATCTTTCTCGTCGACCGTTTCGACAGTCACGGCACTCAGTTTATCAGCCTTTCCGGCGGTGAGCCGATCCTTCATCCCAATATCCATGAATGTCTGCGTTATGCGGCAGGAAAGCGGTTCGTTCATGTCCAGCTCCTCTCGACGCTCTATGCGCCGATGAAAAATGTGGAAAAGACTGTGGAAACCCTCCTTTCGACCGGAGCGGGCATACAGGTTTCGTTCGACGGCTTTGACGAGATTGCCGACATGCTCCGCGGCGCACCTCATGTGTCCGATACCGTCCGGCAGGGCATGGAACTCCTTACCCGCGAAAACAGAAAGCTCCGGAAACCCATACGTACATCGGCAAACATCGTGGTGAGCAGGCTGAATCTCCGCCAGATTCCCGATATCTTGCGCTATATCGAGAGCCTCGGCTGGAAATGCAATGTCGATCTTTACCGCTGGACTTCCGACAACACGGACGAAGTGAGCGACATGAAGATCGAGGACGGTGAGGCATTCAGGAACATGCTCAGCGCTGTCAGAAACTCGCCGGCAGTGACGACGCCGCGGGTTATCATCGACGGCTTTCCCGACTATCTGCGCGGGAAGGCTGCCAAACGCTGCCCGTACCTCGATTCGCGGGGTTTCGGAACAAAAATCTACGTGAATCCCGATGCCTCGGTCAGTGTCTGCCTCGGCAAACCGTTCGGAAATCTTCTCGAACAGACTCCCGCCGAACTGTTCCGCTCGAATGAATGGAAAAAACGTATCGAGGAGATACGCGCCTGCAGGGGATGCTGGAATTCATGCTACACACCATCGGGTATCGTTTTCCACCCGTCCGGCTTCGGCGACATACGGGCCATCTGGGGAATTATCAGAAAAGGCTGATGTAATTTCCGCGTTCGAATACCGGCTTTTTTACCTTAGAAATTCAGAAATAATGTACGATTTACGGTCTATAGAGGTCTGTCGAATAAAAAATCGTAAATCTGAAATCGTATATCGTAAATACTCGGTTTAAAGAGTAATTCAGCCTCATGCGAACAGATCGGATACCTTCCCTCCACGCTTTATCATGCGGTCGAGTGCGAGCAGGTTGAGCATGAGGTGGCGCGGATGGTGAAAGTTGCCGACACGGTTGTAATGGGGCACGAAGGTCACCTTCCTGTCGGCGGCGAGTATCCAGATGGGGAAACCGTACTGCTTGAGCGGGAATTTCTCACGGACATAGGTGAACATCCTTCTGAATATGTCCTTCGCCCACTGTTCGCCGGTATGTTCGACGATTAAGAGCGACCCGATGAGTACTTCCTCCTGCGCCCAGAGAACTTTATCGAGCGTCCACTCGTTATTGTCAACATGCTTGAGACCGGCGAACACCCCGCCGTACACATCGTCCCAGGCGACCTCCACATGACGTCTGAACCATTCGGCTGCGGTGAAAAACAGCTCCTTGTTCCTGCTGCGCGCGGCTTCAGACATCACCATCCAGAGGGTTTCGATGGCGTGACCCGTGTAAACGAGCTGGGCGATTTCATTATCGGGCCGTGACATGTCGTGGTTGACAATCTCGTTGATAAGGTCGAACTGCGGGTTGAAATGATATTTTGTTATCGCCTCGACACACCGTTTGTTGACCGCCTCGATATCGGAGTCCTGTTTGTGAGTGAGCATCTGCGTGGTAAGACGGACAAGCACCATCCACACGCCGAGAATACGGGCGCCGGGGATAAGTGGGGCCTTCGCGTCGAGATAGCCGCGGGCGGCTTCGGGCTGGTAATCCGGTTTGTCATAATACTCGACATAATCGAGGAGAATTTCCTTCGCCGTGTTCCAGCTGGAATCATCGCCGGAGGCTTTGGCGTATTCCGCGAGTCCGTTCGCGATGAACAGGTTGCCGTACCCGCGCATGTCCGGCGCGCCGGATGGCTTCCCCTCGCGGGTGTAACTTTCCGGCCAGAATCCACCGCGCGGCGGCCTGTGTTTCATGATGAACTCGACCGATTTACGGGCGATTTCGAGGTTTTTCGGTTCATGTTCGAGGTTATTGAAGAGAAACGAATAGACCCATATCCCGCGTCCCTCGTACCAGGCGCGCTTGTTTTTGGTGATATTGGTACCGTCACGGTCGGTGTCGCACATGAATCCGCCGTATTCGTGATCGATGACAAACTTATCCAGAAACGGGAGAAAGTCATCGAAAAGATCGTACCGGTACTGTTCGCGGAGCTCATCGAGCGTTTTTCCCGCCAGAAAGCCGTTGTCGGTGACCGAAAGAGTTTGAGCGGCAGGCTTTTGTCCCTGTCTGTCGGCACCGGTACCGCATCCGGCTGTTCCGGCAATGGCCGGAGCAACGGTGCCGGTTATCTGAAGGAACGATCGACGTTTCATGGGCGGATTCTCCTTTATGTGCACCAGTCAAAACGGCGCAGAACTTGATCTGTTGACTGAATAAACCGTACATTATTCCCGGTTACAACTTTATGAAAATCTTCCTGCGGTAGAGCCAGAAACAGACGAGCCACTCTGCCGTGAGACGGACTGCATGTTCGAGAGGAGCAACCCAAACACCGATAAGCACAGCGAGAGGCTCGATAAATATCCCCGAGGTATCCAGAAGCCAGGGATTGAAAAGCCCGTTGAGCATGTACACGAAAATCGAGTTCATGCCGAAAACCATGAACGGGAAACTCCACTTCGTATATCCCCGGACATCGATAAGCCAGTAAAAGAGTATGAGAAGAAAAGACGCGAGGCCGCAGGTGAACAGGGTGTACGAGCTTGTGAACATCCGCTTGATAATCGGGATGACCGGATGGAGCCCCAGCCCGCTGAGAACGCCGATTGCACCGAACACCGCGAGCGTCTTCATGAACTGCGTGTGGGAGGTCCGGTTGAGGAGGAGCCTGCTGACGATGCTCCCGTAAACGACGACGGCGACCGATGTTATGGTCGGGTACAGGTATCCCCATCGTGATGTGCTTCCCGTCAGCCTGTTGTCGATAAGATACACGAGGTTCTTGAATACCTCATAGCTGTTACGCCCCGCTTCGGGAACCGGGATGATGAAGATGAAGAGCCAGTAGATGAACAGGAGCGCCCCGAACACGGCGAACTGGGTTTTCATGTTCTTCGTGAGACATAAAAAACCTCCGAAATAGCACATGGCGAGAACCTGGAGAACCCCGGGGCCTAAGGTTGGTTTCTTAGCGCCGATCCATGTCAGGATAAATCCCAGGCAGAAGAGGACAACGGCCCGTTTGAGGGCATGGTTGAATCTCGCCCGGTACGGCTCTCCGCGCGAGCGCCGCTTTTCATCGGAAAGTCCCAGCGACACGCCCATGATAAACAGGAACGAGGGAAGAATGAGGTCCTCGAAATGAAAACCCACCCACGGAACATGGTTGAGCTGGTTGAAAATGAATCCGACGACCGGGAAATCCTTGAGCTTTTCGAGCCCGAACGTATGGAGCAGCATCGAAAACATGATGAATCCGCGCAGCGCATCGAGCGAGCCGACCCTTTTGCCGGGATCGGGCAGTGACACCGTGTTCTGATTCATGATCCGCCTCAGTTCATAAGTGGTTACCGAATATTTTCGATATTTTTTTCATGGTCTGTCCCGGTTATATGAGTGAATAGAGGGTATAAGTCTTAGACCGTCACATTTCATCATGCGAAAAGGTCCGTTACTTTGCCTCCCCGTTCGATCATCCTGTTGAGGCAGAGGAGATTCAACATGAGGTGACGGGGGTGGTGAAAATTTCCGACCCTGTTGTAATGTTCGACAAAAGTGACTTTTCTGTCCGCACCCAGTATCCACAGCGGGTACCCGTACTGCTTGAGGGGGAACTTTTCGTGGACGTAGGTGAACATCCTGCCGAACCAGTCCTTCGCCCACTGGTCGCCGGTATGTTCGATCAGGAACAGCGTGCCGATGAGCACCTCTTCCTGAAGCCAGAGGACCTTGTCGACCTTCCAGACATTGTTGTCGACATTATCGAGGCACCGGAAAGCACCGCCGTAGACATCGTCCCATGAAACCTCGACATGACGTTTGAATATGTCTGCCGCACGGGTGAACAGTTCTTTGTCTTTACGGCGGGCCGCCTCGAAGAGCACCATCCAGAGAGTTTCGATGGCATGTCCGGTGTACGAGAATTGTTCATACCCGTTTCCGGCGCGCGAGAGGTCATGGTTGACGGCCTCGTTCATGAGACCGTATTCGGTGTTATAGTGGTAGTTGAGAATTGCATCGATCGACCGGTCCGCAATCTTTTCAATATCGGGGTCCGACCTGTTTTCGAGCATCTGGGTCGCGAGCCTCAGGAGAACCATCCAGTGACCGAGTACGCGGGGCGCAGGAAGAGGGGGCGGTTCGGGCATGAAGTAGGTGACCTTGTAATCGTAATCCGGGCTGTCATATCGTTTCATGTGCCGCAAGAGAATATCTTTCGCGAGATCCCAGTACGAGGCATCCCCGACCGCTTTTGAATATTCAGTCAGCCCGTTTGCGATAAAGAGCCCGCCATAGATGTCGCCGGGACCGCTGAGAGGATTACCCTCCTTCGAATACGAGCCTGTCCAGAATTCGTCATCCTTCGGTTTGTGTTTCAGGATGAATCCCACCGATTTACGGGCGACTTCGATGTATTGATCCTCATGGGCGACCCTGTTGTAAAGGAACGAGTATACCCATATACCCCTGCCTTCATACCATGCCGACTTGTTCGTCGTGATGTTTGTGCCGTCACGGTCGGTGTTGCACATGAAACCTCCATACTCGTGGTCGATGACATGTTTATCGAGGAACGGCAGGAAATCATCGAACAGGTCGTACTGGTAACGGGCACGGAGGTCCTCGAGAGTCATACCCGCGAGGAGTCCTTTATCGGTGACCGAGGGTGATTTCGTGGGGGGAGTAATTTTCTCGACTTTACACCCGTTTATTCCGGCCAGCGCAGCAGCGGTTCCTGCACCGGCTCCCATAAATGTGCGTCTTTTCATTCTTCCTCCTGGGAGGGCGCGCGAAAATGATACTTTTTCACCGCCCGCCTCGTTTCTTGTGCTATCATGAATATCCGGTCCCTTCCGCCGCTTCAGCCATTCATTTTTCACTACCCGGATCATCGTTGTCCGAATCCATTTCGTCATCGTCGCTCTGTTTACCTGTACGGTCATCGGGAATAAAATCATGCCTTTCAAGGGCGGTTTTTATGAGTCTCTTGGCCCGCCTGCTCAGCTCATCGGCCTCTTTTGACATTATATCGAGATCATCGATAAGATTTCTGAATTCATCATCGGTAATACGTTTCTCGAATTTCGGGCACCGTACGATTTTCAAGTGTTCGTCCTGTTTGCATGTATTGACGCATCTTTGACATAGTTTGTGAATCATCACCATGTTCCTCCACGGTGTTATGACGTGCAACCGATATATAACACAGGAAATTCGGACAGGCAACGGAAAACATGAGTTTATCCGGTTCGAAGAGGAAATTCGGTGATTTATGTACTTATGGGGTGGTATGTCTGCAGAGCATCGAGCAGGGAGTCGAGACACATGACCAGAAACACCATGCCTTCTTCATGGATATCCTCGACTTTTTTCAGGATGAGGAAACGGTTGACAGCTATAAAGTAAAGTGAAAAATCCTGGCTGTTTTTTCCGGAGGCTGTTGAATATTCGGCGGAAATTTCCGGCAGAACAAGCTGGATGTATGCCATGAATTCCCATATTGCGCTGAGGAATTCCCGGTGTTTTTCATCACGGTACGAGTGAGCGAGACGGTCGAGAATCTTTTTGATACGGTCAGGCTGGTCGTGTTTGAAGAGCTTTATATGGGAAATGTTTTTTCGCATATGCCGGATAAGATCGTTGACCGCATCGGTCCGGGCATACTCCTCTTTTGCCATGATACGGTAGAAGTTGTTGCCCGCGCCGAGGACACGGCATACGGCGTTGAGAAGCTGGAGCCTGAGCGTGCTCGACCGGAAATCCTCCATCCTGTCCATGACCGCTTCCACGATTTCCCTCACACCGAGCCGTGAGAGACCATCTGCAAGTGTGGGGAAAATATCGCTGTTGTACGGTGCGGTGAACAGCTCGAAAAGCCTCTGTTTCGCTTCTTCGCCCCCGATTTCCGCAAGAGCGGTCACCGCTGCGCTGCGTATCCTGTTGTCTGTATCATCGAGCGTTTTCACAAGCGTTTCAACGGCGGTTTTGTGCCCGATTTTGCCGAGGGCTTCGCATGCTTCATACCGGATGTCCGATTCCCTGTTTTCCAGTTCACGGATGAGCGGGGCAACCGCTTCCTCAGACTGTGTTTTTGCGAGCGCGAATACAGCGTTTCTCCGTACTTCCGGGCTCGCATCGTCGAGGGCTTCAACGAGGGCGTCGATTGCCATGGGGCTTCGCGACCTGCCGAGCTCATCGATTGCTTTTGCACGGGACTCCTCGGTGCGGGCATTGAGAAGGTAGAGGGTGTGATAGGCATACATGAGCGGATTTCCCCTCGTGAGCTGACGAAGGACATAACCGAGCGGTTTATCATGAAGCGAGGGTATAGTGAACGAAATGAGCAGAGGTACCGCCATAAGCACAGCACTGGAAAAAAAGACCATATGAATACCGGACAGGACAACCGACCCGTACGAGAGATGAACGCTGCCGAAACCTTTCATGATCATTACAGCGGCAAGCGGAGCTGCGACAGTGGCGCACCCCACATATGAATTCCATGCCGAAAGAAAAACAGGCGGGGGTGAATTTTGAGGAATAGTGTTAAACAGGAGATTGCGGGACGCTACGGTCATACCGGACTGGAAAAAACCGCTCATTCCCATGATGAACGGGATCAGAAACGTGTTGTCCCGGTTGACGAATATCCACATAACGGGAATAAACAGCGAAACGGCAAAAACCGTATGGAGCACCGGCTTCGAGCCGTACTTTTCCGCGGCGAACTTCCAGAATGAAAAACCGGCGACAAAAAGAACAATCTGGATGTTTGCATAAAGGGCGACAAGGGAAAGGCGCATGTCGAGATAGTTCACCGATTTCATGTAAACAATGTAAAACGGCAGCGCCATGCCCAGCGACAGAAACGTCGAAGCGCGCATGAATACGAGACGCCCGAAATCCCTGTATCGCCAGGGTATAGTATAAGTGCGGAACGGAGTGGCAGGCAGGTCATCAACCCTGCCGGGAAGCTCGACATTTTTCAGAAAAAGGTACCCGGTACACCCGCAAACGAGCCCGATGGCGAACACCAGTCCATAAGCCCGGACGCTTTCATGACCGGGATACTCGAGGAAAAAACCGAAAAGAACCGAAAAGAGCACCGCAGTTGCGTTCATCCAGAGCCAGAGCCTCTGAATGTATCGTACCCGGAGAGTTTCGGAAAAGCTCGCGGTAAGCCATGAGGTCGTGGCGGTCTGCACCGCATTCTGAATAAGCACGCCGAGATTCAGTAAAATACCGATAGTCACTATCCGTAACATCGGGCCTGTAATAACCACAGGAACCAGCACGGTGGCTGTGATGAAAACAACTTCAATCAGACCCCCGATTACGATGATTCGTTTTCCTGTAAGAAAACGGCGTGAGAATGAGTCCAGAAAAGGGATGAAAACAGCCGGAAGTGAATATAACATGATAACGATACCCACATCGGTATCATCTATCCGGGCGACCGTAAGGAGGAATGCAATAAAAATAAAACCGGTCGCACTTCCTGTCTGGCTGTATACGGAGGTAAAAATCGTATTCCAGAAAAAAGCCCGCTTGGCTCGTGAAGTTCTGGAGCGGATTTGTCTCATGGCTGTCAGCGTCTGCTTCATCCGCGGAACCTTGTTTGTTTCCTGTGCATTTTCATGAAAGGTAAAATTTCCATATTCCGGTGGAATAGTTCCATACAGACTCAGGGCCGGTTTATGGGTCGGGAAAAAAGAACCGTGAAGAAGTTTATCCCGCAGTCTTCTTCACGGGTATGTGCCATTAAGAGGGCGATGAAAACATCTATTTCACCGCCCGCGTCAAAAATATACAAAAAATATTCCATCGTATCAATACGTATACGGGATGGAATCCCGATCCGTAAAGGTCAGTGCTCCGATTCCACCGTTTCAGGCTTCGGGTAGAGCTCCTCGATTTTTGCGGCGATATCATCGGGAATGACCACATCAGCGGCCCTGATGTTATCCTCGACCTGTGAAACCTTTGTAGCCGCAGAGATGACACTTGTCACCGCAGGATTTCTGAGACACCATGCGATAGAGAGCTGCGCCGCGGTGATACCCATATCCGAGGCGATTTTCACGAGCTCCTGGCTCCTGCGCTTGTTTTCCTCGGTCCAGTACAGGCGCATGATGACTTCGTTCGTATCATCGTCGGAAGCGCGTGTTCCTTCTGGAGCCTGTTCTCCCGGTTTGTACTTGCCGGTCAGCATGCCGTGCGCGAGAGCTGAAAATACGACATTACCGATTCCCTCCGCCTGTGTTGCAGGAAAAAGATTCCGTTCAGGATATCGGAACAGAAGGTTATACCGAGGCTCGCTCACTCCAATCTGCCGGGCGCCGATCTCCGCGGCGACACGGTTGGCGCGGGTTATGAGATGAGCAGGCCATTCGCTGACCCCCCAGTAAAAAATCTTACCCTGACGGGCGAGGTCCTCAAGCGCCCGGATGGTCTCTTCGAGCGGCGTGCCGGGGTCGGGGCGATGGCACATGAAGAGGTCGATGTAATCGGTTTTGAGACGTTTCAGGCTGGCATGGCACGCCTCGACGATATGTTTTGCGGAAAGGCCGCCGCCGTTCACGAAACCCGTGATGTTGAGCCAGCACTTGGTCAGGATGAAAAGCGATTCGCGGGGAAATTCCGAGAGATATGTACCGAGCACCCGCTCTGCCTGGCCTTTGTTGTATGCATCCGAAGTATCGAAAAAGTTGATTCCGCCGTCATAAGCCTTTACGATGGTGTCGCGGGATGTCTTGTCATCGAGCTTATACCCTATGGTAAGATAGCTTCCGAGTCCTATCGCGCTGAGCTTGACCCCCCATTTACCCATTTTACGGTATTGCATGGCATATACCTCCTCTTGTGATTCCGTTATATATATTTCTGTTGCATAATAAAAAAGCGCACCGGAAGATACAAGAAATTTGTTTTCTCCGGTTGTTCATTTCATATATCCTGTTTCTGCCAGTAGAAAAAACTCGGAACTTGACAAAACCGCTTCCGGAACATTAGTTATTCCCTTGACATACCGAATATCACTTTCAAATATGAAACCTGCTTCCCGGAGGAACCATGCGTACCCTGTGTACCGGTATCGGAATATTTCTTGCGCTCCTTTTTGTAATGGTATCCGAATCGAAAGCCGAACATAAACCCGTTTTCACCTGGCGGATACGTGGCGATGCGAATTACGAGCAGTGGATTTATGACGGGAACGATCCCATCGCCCAGTTCGACAAGAGCACGATGAACGAGCCCATGCAGGCCCTCATGTTTTTCAGCGCTGTTCCGCGGCCCCTTCTCCTCAAGCACCTCAAGCTCACACCGGGGGGAATTCCCCTTGTCAAGGCGGTTCAGCTCTACTGGAAATGCAGCGGATTCATCACCGATGTGCTCGATGGCCTTACGGTCGAGGGGGACGGCACCGAGAAACTCACGGTCACCTTTACGGTGAGGGACGAATGGAACGCGATACAGGTGAAACGGGTTCTTACGGTGACGTATGACAGTACACTCGACGGATATGTCTATGACTTTCAGGACCGCGGGATTATCAACAATCCCGAAACGCTCGACAAAAACAGCGCGGTCGGAATCGAGTACTGTGATCCGTGGTTCGTGGACTGCCCGGCACCGGCGCAGCGTTTTCCCGGTATGTGGAAAGGGCGGTATTCGAAATATGTTTTCGAATCCAGAGACAACCGTATTGTCGCCATACCCCATAACCACTTTTCACAGTCGCAGAAATCGGGGATATTCCTGAAAAAGGAGGGCATATTCGCCGCTGTATACGAGCCGGACGGCAATCCGGCAATTCAGATGCTCGACGATACCGCGGACAGGTCTTCCATCAGTATCTGCCCATGGGGGTATGATGTTCACATGAACTGTTCTCTTGCGCCGCAGGAACTCTATAAACCTATCAACCTCCATTTCAGATTTGTCCCGTGCCCCTATGACAGAGCCCGCCTGCTCGACAGGAGCGCCGTGATACAGCCGGTCAAGCCGACCGAGTTCAACGGACTCAAAGAGGTGCCAATGTACGAGCCGGTGAGCAGTTTTGAAAAGGCCGTTTCGGTCGAAAAACCCCATGAAGGCGACATCGACCCGTGGTTCTGGGTGCCTCAGGACGAAAAAGGCGCCGAGTGGGATAAAACCTCCGGCCATACCGGGTCGTGCTCCCTCAAGATCGAAAAGAGCACTCCGGGAATCTCCACATGGTATTCCATGTGCGAGGGGCAGGGGTACTTTTCCGAACCATGGACTCCCTGCAAGGGTTACGAGATAACCTGCTGGGTAAGGACGAAGGATGTCGCAGGTCCCGGTGCTTCGATCGGCGTCTGCTGCCATGTGCCCAATATTACCCCGGAATGGCCGATAGCACGATCCGAGCGCATTACCGGCACGAAGGACTGGACAAAGCTGACGCTCCGTATCGGTCCTCCGCCAAAGGATACGAGCATCATGTCGCTCTACCTCCAGCAGGTCGGGAAAGGGACAACCTGGTTCGATGACCTCGAAGTGAAAATGCTCAGGTAAGCATGGAGAGAATAGAGCGTGACAGTGTAAGAAAATAATGGTTATAAAAAAAGCCGGGATGGAGAGAACATCCCGGTTTTTATTATATCCTGGAGCATCGAAACCGCTCAGCTTTTCTTCAGAGCGAGCTCCCTCGTTTCGCTGTAATCGTTGAAGCGGAACCGGTACGCGTAGGTTCCCGACTCGAAGGTGCTCGTATCCCACGAAGCCATGTAATATCCCCGCTCCGCGATGGCGTTTACGAGAACTGTCACGGTTTCCCCTTTGCTGTTCAGGATCTCCAGCATCATAGTGCCTTTTTCCGGCAGGTCATATTCAATCGGAAGCAGGGGATATGATGCGGTCGGGCAGCACTGGGCAAATACCCCGGTTCCGGGTTTCGATGGATAGGATGGCTTCTTCTCTGTCACCGTGCCGTAATCGAACGGCTCGTTGACAAGGTGCCAGAACGGCTCCTTCCTGCCGTCGAAATCTTTATGGAGGTAATAGCTCCTGAGCGGCGTACGGGTAAACCAGGTAACCGGTTTCGGCACCGCCTGCCCGTCTTCCCAGAGATACACTGGTACGTTCATGGGATTGAGCACATCGAGCATGCCCCGCTCCATTGCAATGTGGAAGAGGCCGAAGTTCCCGGGTTCGTGGCCTCCGAGCCATTTACCGACAATATCGATCCTGAAGGGGTCCATGCCGAAAATGATGATATTGGTCATGTAGTCCCATGCATTCCCCTTCGGATTATCCTCGTTGCCCTCGGGATTCGGGCCGCGGCTGAAATTCCCGTCGCGGGCGTAGATGCCTTCGACGACATGGAGGCCGAACCGCGTTGCCGAAAGGCTGTCCAGCGTACGGTGCGTCCAGATTTCCTGGCATACGGTATCGTATACATCGACGGGTGTTCTCGAAGGGTCGTCATCCTTTTTGACCGGCCGGTTCCACCGGGGAAGTGTCGCCACATGCCGTTTCAGGCTGGCCTCGATGTCCTTTTCGACATTGGGATTCCTGTGTTCGGGGCTCATATTCATGACGCTCTTCATCTTCTGGCAGAAATGCTGATACCCGTTTGCGACGGCTCCCTGAAAATTCTTGCAGCAGAGCGTAAGCCCCATCGAGTGCGCCTTGAATTTCGCAATGTTGAGGAGAAACGTATCGGGTGAGTTTATCGGCCTGAGATAGGGGATTTTCCTGAACACCATGCCGTTAGGGACATCGACCCACTGGAGCTCGTCATCGCTGATGACCGCAGGAGTTTTGGTCCAGTCGGCCAGCCGCTCGTTATTTATCCCGTTGACCCTTCCGTTCATGTTGTGGAGATCGGCCCCGGTACGGCGGGCAATCGGATAATACACATGGTGTTCCCAGTCCTTGCAGTTGACTTCCCTGAGGTGAAACTGCTTACCCTGGATTCCGAGCCCTTTCATGCCCTCGATGACACCCTCGACGAAAAACGGGTCGGTGATTATTCCCATGGTGTCGAAGGTGTTTCCGCCGCCGCCGGTGATGTTGGGTTTGATGGGAATCAGATTGCTTGCGGGAAAGCCGGAACTGTCCCTGGGGATGAATACCGAGCGGGAGAAACGTTCGCCTTCGGATTTGTTAGCTTCGGAATTGGTCTTGACATCGACATGAGTAAACATGATAAAAACCGCTTCAGGGTGATTTTCCACAAAAGGATGGACTCCGAAATAACCCGCTGGTTTCCCGGACTGCACCGCATGAATCTCGACTGGTCTCATGAGTCCCAGTGGGGCTGCCAGAGCAGTTGTTTTCAGAAAGCTTCTTCGGTTTATCATTGTGCCCGCCTGCTGAAAAAAACCGGGACTTCGATCAATCCCGGTTTTTTTTGGAATTAACTGTTTCACTATTTGTTAACTCAGATTATTTAAAAAATTCTTTTTACCACGAAGACACGAACTGATATAAGAAATTATTAATACTATCTTCAGTATTGCTGCGGCGAATGTATAATGATACTAATTTTGTGAATTGATGCCAAATCAAATTCGGCATGACGACATCCGATGTCACTTTTTAATAATCGGGTAATAATCACTAATCGTTCACAAAAAAGATATAAATAACAAATCCGCGTAAATCCGCTTAATCGGGTTAAGAATATGTTACGATCTGCTGTGCCGCATCCCAGCCCATTCCCTTGACATATACATTGTACAGGCCGGGGGACGCGAACCCGTCCCAGACAAGCTCGTGCGTTCCCGCATCGAGTTTGTCAGCAAGCAGACTTCCCACCACGGTGCCGTCACGGTCGTGAATTCTAATATTCACGTATTCCCGTTCGGGAAGCGTAAGGTCGAGGATGACATTGTTCCGGGCGTCCCTTCCGAGCTGACGGACAGTCGGCCTGCAATCCGCCGACTTTGCCCCAGCCTTCCACGCGGAGTAATTGAACGGTTCGTCGCAGAGGTGATATTTCGGCTCTGTGCCGCCGTTATAATCCTTTGTGAGGAAGTACGTCAGCAGCGGGTGACGTTTAACGCTGTCGAGCTTCACCAGTTCGGCCTTGCCGTCCTTCCAGACATATATGGGAATATCGTGGGGATCGAGCACATTCGAGAGACCACGCTCGATGCCGATATGGAAAAGCCCGAAGTTCCCCGGCTCATGACCGTCAAGCCAGTGGGCGATGATGTCGAGCCGGAACGGGTCTATTCCGAACAGGATGAAATTGGTCATGTAATCGCGGCTTGTAACCTTATAATCTCCGAGCGGCTCGAACGGGCCGGAACCGAATCCGTTGCCGTCCTGGCTGTAGATTGCCTCGATGACACAGATACCGGTCGGGGTGACGCTGTACGAGTCGAGCATTCGCTGGACCCACTGTTCCATCCAGATACCGTTGTGCTCCAGCGATTCGGGTTTTTCCCAGCGCGGGATACCCTCCTTCAGGTGTTCGGCATAGAGTGTCTCGATATGTTTTTCAAAATCCTTCTTTAAAAATGCCCGATAGGGCTCCTCGAATCTTTTTCGCACCATGTTGTGCGCCGTGCAATACTGGTGGAATCGCCTGCCGGTGATTCCCTGGAGATTTTTTATCGTAGCGGTGATACCCATGGCATGGGATTTGTTCTTGGCGATATTGCAGAGAAAAGTGTCAGGCTCGTTCATGGGGGACATGAATCCCATCTTGTCGAACACGACACCGTGGGGAATCTGGATAAAGTTGATATCGTTCGGGCCGAGCTCCCAGAAATTCTGAGATGACAGATCGCGGAGGTCGATGTTAGCCCGCTCGCACATCGCCTTCCATCCCATCGGCTCCCACTGCTGCGGACAGCAGCATTCACGGATGAAATACTGCTGGGGACCGGCTTCCCTCATGCCCTGAACCCAGCCCTCGATAAAGTTGGGATCGGTGTTGATCCCGAGCTTTTCATAGACCGGTTTGCCATCCTGCGGTCCTGCCGATGTCCAGTTGGGTTTTACCGTGATTCTCTGTGAAAACGGGTATCCGCCCGATTTTGATTTCACGATGATTTCCCGGGCCAGCCTGTTTCCGGCGTTACGGATAGCGTCGGTATCCTTTTTCGATTCGATGTCAGTATACGTGATAAAAACCGCTTCCGGATGTTCCCGGATAAACGGGTGGACATCGAATCCAGGCCCCGATGTCCTCTTCGGCGGTCGTCTCATGGGTGCGGAACAGCTTGTAGCGATGAAACCGGTCAATCCTGCTGCCGCAGATGTTTTAATGAAATCCCTTCTTTTCATAATAGTATTCCCCGATGTAATAAAATCCCGCTCATTGTGGAAAATATTGGTTTGTACTATAATTCATAACGTTTCATGTAAAAAAACGTTCCATTATAATTGTAATGTAATAACAGTAACCATTAATGTCAAAAGAATTTATCAATGTTTGAAATCTTTGAAGTGTTGTATTCCCTCACCCCTTTATCTTCTCTTTCATGAATGGGAGAGGGAGCCATTACCCACGCCCGGATTGAGGCTCCCCTTCGCCCACACGCTGCGGGGGATAGGAGATATGGGGGTGAGTGTAGAAAAAAAGTGTAAAGTCATGAATAAGCGGATTAATTCACTCCTCCCCTATTCCCCTATTTGAGATAAGAATCAGGGATAGGAGCAGTTCCTGATACCGGAAAAACAGCGTGAAAATGAATACTCCGGGAGTAAAATCATCAACCATAAATATATTGACATGGGAACCGGGTGCACATATCTTTCGACTATCGATCCGGGTGGTTTGCAGTCATCGAGGCCGTTGCGCCGGCGCCTCAGTGAATCCGCCCGGTTTCACACGGTATGATTGAAGGAGCGGAGATTACGTGTATCCCATGCACTCGTTTGATGTCTCTATAAACGAGGCTCTCGAAATTCAGAATATGCTCCGGAAACTTGTGGTTCTTGACAACGTTGTTGATATCAGCGGAGTTTCACTGGTGGGCGGCGCCGATGTCGCGTTTCTGAAGAAACCTTCCGGTTCTTCTCCTTATCCTGTCGAAGTCTCCGAAAAATCCGGCGGATGTGGTGAGGAAAGCGGAGGGGAACTGCCCGGTGAAAAAATCAGGACATCGGAACTAATTGCTCTTGCAGGTATCGTCATCATCGATACCTCCGGTGGAAACGTTGTCGAGAGCGTATATGCGGCTGTCCCGACAGCTTTTCCGTACGTTCCGGGATTTCTTTCATTCCGTGAGGGACCTGCGGTTCTTGCGGCTCTCGGGGAACTCAATAACCGTCCGGGCGTCATGCTGTATGACGGGTGCGGGATTGCCCATCCGAGAGGTATCGGCCTTGCATCCCACATGGGTGTGTTGACCGGAATACCTTCGGTCGGTTGTGCGAAATCGCGCCTCTGCGGCAGATGCGATGAACCCTTGCAGGGTAAAGGCAGCTGGACCGAAATTGTCTATCATGACGAAATTGTCGGTATTTGTCTCAGAACCCGTGATAACGTAAAGCCTGTCTATGTGTCTCCGGGAAACGGATTCAGTATCAAGGGCGCACGGGAAATGGTCATGTCGCTTGTCGGAAAGTACCGTCTGCCCGAACCGACACGGCTTGCCCATCAGTATGTTACTGATAAGAAGAAAGAACTTATGTGTCAGGGTGTCTAAAGGCATTGTTTAACCGGAGTGAGAGGTTGGGGGAAAAATGATCATGGAACTGCCGAAATGTCTGAAATGTGAGAAGGGTATTCTCGTTCCGCTGTCCGATTATGGCAGGGAAGGCTCGTCCATCATGTTTAAAGCCTGGGTCTGTACAAATCCTGATTGCGGGTATAATCTCAGGATCGATAACGGTGAAATCAGCCTGGGACGTTCAATCGGCATGTCGGGAAAATGATTATGCACGATGATAACCATGGGAATGGGGTGTGAAAGTAACAATAACCGGGTCCAATATGACGGCAAAGATCGCAAGCCTGATGTTCGCTTTGGTGTTATGGCTGGGCGTGTCTCTGAATGCGCCATTTACATACAAAGTTGATCTGCCTATCAAATATATCGGGCCGTCGGAGGGATTTGTCGTAACCGGGCAATACCCCGGCAGGGTTCTGGTATTGATCGAGGGTTCGGGGAAATCGCTCCTGCCTTTCAGCCTCATGAGGATGCGGGATCCGGGGAAATACTATGCCCTCGTGTATCTGACCGGGCTTACAAAAGGGAAACACCAGATCGAGCTCGATAAAACTAATATCAATGTTTCGGACGACGGGAGCTTAGAGGTTCAGAGCATTCTTGACAAGGCATTTTTCCCTATCGAGATCGACAGGGTAATTACCCGTAATATCCCCGTCAATACGGACAGCCTTCCTCCGTATCAACTGGAAAAAGGGTATGTAATTGTCGGTAAACCGAGGGTAAGACCTCAATTTATCGTGGTACAGGGACCCGAGGATACCCTTGCTGTCATAAAATCGGTCAGAATCGTGTCCATGGAACGTAACAAGATTTCATTGAAAGATACCGTTCTTAAAGCCAGTGTCGGAACCGAATTCGGTAATCTTGTTTCCTTGAATCCCGAGGTAGTTGAGCTTTCTTTTACCTTTGAACCGTTTGCCCAGAAAGTATTTGTCAATATACCCCTTACGCTCAAGAGTTTCCCGAGGAAAAACCTCCCGGATTTCACTCCTGAATCGTTTTCTGTCGATGTAAAAGGGCCCGAATCGATCGTGTCGAAACTGAAACCCGACGATATTCTGGTAACCTTACGATACCAGACATATCTCGAACTGACAGCTCAGGGCGAAAATCTCGTACGACCGGAGATTATCTTTCCGGAAGGTCTCGATGTCACGCTTATCCCTGAGTTTGTACGATTCACCGTAAACCCGGAAAAAGGTTAACGGGCCTGTCGGTACACCTCGCACATAAAGGTATTACGTGAACGTTCTCGGTATTGAAACATCCTGCGATGATACTTCCGCCGCCGTTTACAGCACCGATCGGGGACTTCTGTCGTCCCTTGTGTCATCCCAGCTCGAACATCTCGAATTCGGCGGCGTAGTTCCCGAGCTCGCCAGCAGGGCGCACCTGACACTCATACTTCCCGTCATCGACCGGGCGCTTTCCATGGCGGAGCTTTCACTCGATGATGTGGACGGTATCGCTGTTACCGCCGGACCGGGTCTTGTCGGATCACTCCTGGTCGGGGTAAGCGTTGCAAAAGGTCTTTCGCTGTCGCGGAATATTCCCATGATCGGCGTGCACCATATCGAGGGACACATCATGTCCAATTTTATCGACCAGCCCGTTCCCGGATATCCGCTCCTCGTTCTAGTCGTTTCGGGCGGGCATACCGAACTCGTGGTCATGCGTGAGCCGCTCGAATACGATGTCATCGGCTCGACCCGTGACGATGCCGCGGGAGAGGCATTTGACAAGGTGGCTAAGCTGCTCGGTCTCGGCTATCCGGGAGGGCCGGTTATCGAAAAACTGGCCGGAGACGGCGATTCATCATTCGTGAAATTCCCCGTGAGCACCGTGCCCGATTATGAATTTTCGTTCTCGGGGCTCAAGACCGCCGTTCT
>JAJFUH010000014.1 GCA_021372535.1 bacterium | reverse complement strand
GCCTCCGACTGACTTATCCTCCCAGACTCAACCTCTCCCACCACATGCAGCTTCAATACCTCCGTAAACCGCACTCCCATTCCCTCTTTCATCCTTGACTCCTTGTCCCTTCTTCTGTAAACTTATTTCAGGACAAGACACACGGCGAAGCCGAGGGGGATCAATCATGTTAGCTGATTTAACTGGATAACCGGATAACATTATCACGTACAGTGTTCCGCTCTCTATTCAACCCGCTCCGACTCGGGAATGTGAAGGTGGAATATTGCCGGTCTTCCATAGCCCGAACCCAGCTCTCTGGCCGTAAACCTGCCGTTCGTATAGAAAAAGAGAGATTCCCCTTTCTCGTCGAGTTCAACACCGTATGTTCCGCCGGGGCTGTATCCGTAGGTGTTCAGGTAGAAATCGTTGAGAAACGCGATGACCTTCCTGCGGCCGGTTTTCGTATCGTACTGGACAACCGGGGTGCCGTACTGATATGCCCGGGTGTCGGCGCCGGGAAGGTAATAAATATAGCGTTTTTTCGGGCTGAAATTCATGTTCGAGGTGTACTTGCCCTCTTTGCCCCAGTTGATGCCGACCGGTTCTGTGCGGTCTTCGTCGGGATAGAATTTGAACATTGCGCCCGACACATCGAAGCACCAGAATGCGCCGTCCGCGCCCCTGTCCTTTGTATGTGCGCGCATCGGGGTGATTTTTCCGGTGACCGGATTGGGCGGAACTGTCGCCTTCATGATGGTAAATTTGTTGTTCCGGCGTTCGTAATTGACAAAATGCTGCTCGCCGCGGTAACGGTCGACGAGGGTTTCGCCGGGATACATCTTCGAGTCGGTCGAGTATATGATTCCCGTGTCACGGTCGAGGAGCACGCCGCGCTCGTACCAGGTGATGCCGTTTTTCGGTGAGCCGCCGTAGATCATACGCTGTTCTTTCGTATCGTATGCGATCACGTAGCCATTGATCGAGCCGACGCCGAACAGGAGCCTGCGCTCCCAGTCATAGGCATAGTACGGCCAGCTTTCGCCCTCGAGGGGGATGCCCATGTTTTCGGTCTTGCCGGAAAAAATGTTGTAACGGATGAGCCAGCTCCCCCGGTAAACCGTATCGAGCTCCTCCTTGGTCGGCATAGGGCCGAAGTACGAGAGCAGCCACATCTCGCCGCCGGGACCGATGTCGGGGTCGCCGTGGAACTTGCCATCGCCGAAAACCTTGTCAGAGTAACCGACGACCTTTTTGAGATCGACCACGATGCTCTGCTTTTTCTTCGACGGGTCATACCTGATGATATACGCCGTCCCGCCATACGACATGTGGTTGCCGATGGAGAAGTAAAAAC
The DNA here is from genome assembly GCA_021372535.1 of bacterium. Lineage (NCBI taxonomy): Bacteria > bacterium. The sequence goes on along the minus strand of JAJFUH010000014.1, from coordinate 7,860 downwards.
AGCCGTCCGGGCCTTTCGTCACATCGCCCCAGCCGCCATAGACGCCGCCTTTTACCGAATCGAACGAGGGCAGGTACAACGGGTCGAGACCCTGGACTATGGCGAAATCGACTGTCGGGGGCGTTTTCGCCACATCGAAATCCATGACCTCCGGGTAGTCTTTCGGGATAGCGATGAACTCCGGCGAAGTATCGGTTATCATTTCCGCACTGCGGAGTATATTCTTCCTGTCGTACTTCTTTTCCATTTCCCGCTGTTCATCGGGGGATTTGAAGGCCGGCGCCGGGCAGACGGTGGGATAGAGCGTGACGACCACGAGCACGATGGCGGATACAAGTAATTTTGGTTTTATCATATCAATGACTCCTGATCGGGCCAATTCACGAAATTCAATGGAACACTGATTTTCGCGGATCGGGCGGATTTACACTGATTTGTTTTTTTTATCTGACCGATGTAACATTGTAGGGGTAATTCATGAATTACCCCTACGCCTTGCCTTTGTGGTAAAATATTTTCATGAATAACTATCATGACCATATATGATCACAACGAATGATGAAAACGTATTCTGGCTCCATATGGATTCCCGATTAAAGATTCGGGAATGACGGCATTACGGGAACTCCCGGCACGAGGCCGGGGTTTTCGTAGATGTATTTTCAGATAAACCGGGCTAAATAAGATTTCGTGGCTGCCCCGCCGATGGCAGAAACGGGAACAGTTCCCGGAGTTCGCCGGGCGATGGCCGTGTGCCGTACTCGCATACCTGGAACGCCTCGATCATTTTTATCGTTTTCGCCCGTTCATGGCCGTACATCACCGCCGTCTCCGCAGTAAAAGGATTACGCATCCAGTCACGGAGCCACCTGTCGAGCCAGGCGCGACGGGCGCTCTCCTCCGCAGGAACGGCATCGAGCGTTCCCATAGTCCAGGGCAGCCACTCGTAGAACTGCGAGGGCATCATGTGGAGCGCCTCGACCTTTTTATCGAACACATCGTCCACCGGCACGATTATATCGGGTCTGAACGGCTCGGGAGTCCTGAATTCGTCCTGCAGATAGAGGTATACCGGGTTTTTCCTCAACGCCGGCGATTCCGGGCAGACATTGGGCACGATGACGAGGTAGGCGGTGTCCTGCACGAGGATGCCGGTGTTGCGGTGATCGGGATGGTAATCGCCGGGGCGATGGCTGAAGACCATGTCAGCCCGGAAATTCCGTATCTGGCGGATAAGCTCGCCCCGTATATCGATGGATGGTACGATCTCGCCGTCGTGAATGTCGAGAATCTCCCATTCCACTCCGAGCATGGTATCGGCGCATGCTACTTCGGCGCGACGTCGTTCGGCAAGCTCCGTACGCTTCATTTCGTGATGGCCAGCATCACCGTTCGATACCGACACGAATTTCACCCGATGACCCGACCGTACGAATTTGACGGCCGTACAGGCGGCAAAGAATTCGCAGTCGTCCGGGTGAGCGCCGATTACAAGAATATTCATTCGACATCTCCCTGGTTAAATATTGATAGTTAAAAACTACGGTCGATGCAACGATAATTTCCCGGAAAAGATGTATTCCTCATAAAAACACGTTACTTTATCAGGATATCGATACAATGCCTCGATTTTTCAGGGAATCTTCAAAATACTTGATAAACGTCCCGTGTTTTGATACTTTTTACAGGCGCGCAGTATATGAGAATGAACAAACGGAGGAAATCATGAAGCACAGAATCATGGTGATACTGTCAGTTGTCCTGGTCATGTCGGGCGGATGCTCGGTCATAACCAGAATGGGGATTGTAAAACCGCCTGTCACACCCGCGACACCCGGGTCTTCGCTCGTTCCCGCGGAGGGCCCGATTCCCGGGGTACCTCCCGAGGTGGAATACTCGGAATACTGGATCAGAAACGCCGCAAATCCCGACGATATCATCATGACCCCCGAACAGATCGAGGAATTCAACAAAAACAATCCGCTCAACGGAACATACATTCTCGATGTGCTTTCGCTTCCCCATGAAAGCGTCGGCGGAAACGCCCGCGACTATATCGCGGCAAACGCCCGGTATCTCGCCGACAGCGACCTTTATGTAACCGGCGATATTCCCCTCGAACAGGCCGATCGTCAGCGTATCATCGCCCTCATGGATACCACCCGCGTGCCGGATATCATAACGCTCAGATTCGGCGTCATGCTCCGCCGTGTGGAGGGAAAGGTCTGGCCGACCACCATACCGCTCATGAAAACCCCCGGCGACAACGAATTCGACGAGGGCATGGTCTCCACAGTCGATATGGGAGAGCCGGTCGCCCTGCTCCACGTGTCGCATGACGGGCGATGGTCGTATGTCCAGCATGCGCTCTATACCTGCTGGGTGCCATCGGATGCGGTTGCGTTCGGCGAAATCGAGACGATACGTGAGCTTACCGAAAAGGACGCGTTTATCGTGGCTGTCGGCCACCGTGTCAGCATATTTGCCACTCCCGACAACGAGGCGGCCATCGGCGCGATCGGAATGGGGGGCTGTCTCCGTCTCAGCGCGGTCGGCAACGATTACTGCGCAGTGCTCATCCCCGGGCGGGGCGAAACCGGCGAGCTCGTGATCAGAAAAGGCTTTGTCCGCCGTGATTCCGGTATATCGTTCGGATACCCGTCATTCACCATCAGGAACATCTACCGTCAGTGTTTCGTTCTCTACGGGCGTCGATACGGCTGGGGCGGCATGTTCGAGGAGCGCGACTGTTCGGCGTACGTTCTCGATGTGTTCAGGTGCTTCGGATTCCGTCTCCCCCGCAACAGCAGCAGACTGGCGGAAGCTTCCACGGCGATCATATCGCTCGACGGTATGGATCGTGAAACCCGGACTCAGGCGCTTATCAATTCTCCGGGCGGAATTTCCATCCTCCGCATGCCGGGGCATGTCATGATCTATCTCGGCGCTGTCGACGGAAAACCGTACATCATCCATGATTTCTGGTCATGGCACGAGACCGGGCCCGACGGCGGCACAATCATACACCGCGCGGCGCGGGTTGCGGTGACCGACCTGCTCTTCGGCGAAGGCTCGACTCGCGGCGCCTTTATCGACCGTCTTACCCATATAACGATAATAGGCAATTATACAATCGTGAATCCATAGAATAGCGAAAGGAAGAAATTCAGTGAGAAAATCGGTAGTTTACAGCGCTTTCATCGTGTCCGTCCTCCTCATGATTGCCGTGTGCATGACTCCGGCAGGAGCCGAGCTCCGGCGGTCGGTGGTGTCGTATCATATGTCGTTCGACAACCGTGATTTTTTTGACGAGGATTTCATAGAGATTTCAGGCAAACTGTCCGTCGCCGACCGTAAGATCGATTTTCCCGAGGGCCGGTACGGCAAGGGAATCAGGATGAGTTTCATTCCCAGTCCGCCGGATGACAACAACATGTCGGGCATAGATCTCGACCTCATCACCGCGGTGATATTCAACACGCGCCCCGGCAACACGATGGGGTACAACGAGCCGTTCATCTGGGGAAGCGGCAGATGCAATCCCCGTCTCGGAGCCGCCGCGTTCTGGGCAAAGGGCGCGCCGCCGTTCGCCTGCCCGCTTTTCGAGCAGACAACCATCGCGTTCGGCCGGCTCGAGCGCGACCTGCTCGGTGTGCTTGTCGGCGGCGACAAAAAGCTGTCCGCCTACATCCGCGATGCCCGGTATGTCCGTCACGAGCTTAAAACCAATGCGGTCTGGGACCCGGACAGATGGAATCATGTGGTGTTCAACTGGGACTGGGCGAACGGGCTGGAACTGTGGCTCAACGGGGAGAAAATCGCCTCGTCCTGGGGCACGGACGGCTGGTTCGAGACCGTGCTGCCGGGGCTTTTTCATCTTCCCGCGCCGGGATTGACCTACGATGAGCTCTACCTTATGGATCGTCCGCTCTCCAAATCGGAAATCGAACGTCTCATGAAAAAAAACCGAGCTCCCGGTGACGAATCGCCCGTTTACAACCGTAAAAAACCCGATGACGCCCGTATCGCCCGCTATTCCGGCTCCGACCGGAGCGACCGTCTGCCCGTTGTGACTCCGGTATCGGGACTCTGCGCCACGGAGGTCTGGCCCTGCGACGCCGCGGACGGTCATATACCGGGATGGTACATCATCGACGGCCGTACCGAGATGGCATGGCCGCACCCGTACGCCTTTTTCACCATCATCCCCGGCGATGCCGACTTCCATGCAGAAAAGGCCGACATAACGACGCCGCGGGGTACGCCTGTCAACTATGTCGGGCTTACCGGCAACCTCACCGATGTGAAGGTACAGGCGGGCTCTCCCGGAATGGACGATACCGAGGACCTGTTCGACGTTCCGGCGGGAGAGCGGTTTTTCTACGGCTCGACCATCACCGCGACCGACGGGGCGACATTCAGGATACCCTTTACGGTCGGTTACGGCACACCGCCGGGATTCGAGGGCGATGTTGTCCGGCTTCCGCAGTCCGGCGAAAAGCGTATCCACAATATCGTACTCTACCATATGGGCCCCGCCGCGAAGGAAATCGCAGGCGAGCATTGCACCGTCGCCCTTTCCGACGGCGCTCTCGACAAACGGTATACATTCGCCGTTCATGCGCTTACCTCGCGGGACGAGCGTAAAATCGCCATTGCCTCGTCCGGAGAGGCGCGCGGCGGGAAAAAAACGGCTGACATCGGCGCTTTCAGCCGCCTGAACATCATGAGCGAACCCTACGAAAATCCCATCGGGATAACCGAGGTCACCCTCTCGCTGCCGCTCAAAACCATGAACAGTGAGGAAGCGCTCTACGTCCGCGTGCACGACCCCGCTGTTCCGTCGCGGCTCTGGAACCAGTTCGCGGTTAGCCTCAAGGGATTCGACAAAGGTTTTGAGATTCTGAAGCTCACCATCGATTTCCACGACCTCGTGGTGACCGGCGGCGACCGTCTCTGGATCGATCTGGGAACCGCCGGGCCATGCAGGATTCAGCTTGGCGACCGTAAAAATCCCGCGGAGTTCTTCGTTGCAACCGTGCCATCCTACATGGCTGTCGATGCATACGCGGACAAGGAAATTCTGTCGGCGAAAACCCAGTATTCCAAAATGTACGAATTCATGCCGTGGCAGTTCACCAAACGGACGGTTAAACTCGAGGAGCCGTACTGTTACGGCGGGCCGTTCGACATCATCCTGCCGGCGCTCGCGATCAAACGTGTCAAGCCGGATCACTTTGTCGCCAATTTCATGGAGCGCATGAGCGGGCCCGAGTTCAAGGACGGTCACCGCATCGATGTGAGCAAGGCTCCGCTCAAGGTCGTCGCCCGTCCCCTCAAAGAGCCGGAATGGGCGTTCTTCATGCGTGATTTCAACACAAGACGTCACGCAATCGCCGACTGGTGGGTCAAACGCCAGAACCCGGACGGCCAGGTGGGCGGTGGATGGAACGACGACACCCTGTTCATCAGCTTCCATCAGGCCGACCTTCCGCTCGACGGCAACGACAACGCCCGGGCAATCATCGATACGGTACACACGAAATTCGAGAAGACCGGGCTGTTCAAGGATGGGTACTGCCGTATCTACCCCATAGACCGTATGCACACCGGCGATTTCATCAGCGAGCGGTACAATACGGTGGTCAACAACCTCGGGCAGGCATACGCTGCCGAGCGCGAAATGGAATCGGCGTGGCGGCTCGATCACCCGGACGAGACCCCGGTCAACTACGCGCAGGGGATAGCCTTCAGGACTTCGGTCAACGTCTTCAGGTGGTACTGGGGACAGGATATCCCGAAAGAGCCGTACGTATCGAAACCAATCGGCGATCTGACGAAGGAATTTCAGCTGTATGCATCGCTCCTCGATGATTTCTATTTCTACCGGCTCACCGAATCGAACGTCCACCGTGACGATTATATCCCGCACGGCGCCATACAGATGTACACGTACATGCTCGGGGGAGCGCGCGGGGCGCGGTGGGACGCCCACCTGAAGCTCGCGGTCATGTGGCCTTCCGGCGGCGGACCCGATGTGGCCCGTGTCATCGTGCGCGCCGACAGCACATCACTCGAAGCGCTCTGCTATTCCTTCGATACCGCCGAACGAAATCTGAACATGCGCCTCTGCCGTATCGACGACGGCCGGTACAGGATCGGCCTCTATGAAGACCCAAGCGGCGCGGGAAATCCCGGCAAACCAGTCTGGGAGACCGAGCGTAATCTCAGGCGCTTCGATGTGGTGACGCTGCCCGTGCCCCCGGAGACACCGCTCGTGATCAGAATCAGGCAGATCGAGCACCATGACCGTCCCGCCGAGCTTCCCGACCTGGTCACAGACCCGTGGGATGTGACCCGGAGCGGCGCCACGGTTACCGCTGTCGTCCACAACATCGGCAACGGCGCGGCAGAGAACGTTGTCGTCCGGCTTTTGAATGGCGAGGACACGATTCAGGACAAGACCATCGCCCGTCTCGATGCGCCCGTCGATTTCAAGGCGAAGCGCACGACGGTGACCTTCGGGAACGTACCGGCGTCACGGAATCTCAGGGTTGTCATCGATCCTGACAACGTCATCCCGGAGATTCTCGAAGAAAACAACCGGGCTTCCGTACGATAGGGGAACGCCTGCCATGCAGAACTTTATCGCCGACAGCAGGGATTTTTCCGGCTCAACGGTGACACTCAGGGGCGAAGAGCACCACCATGCCACACGTTCGAGCCGCGTAAGACCCGGCGAGATTATCGGCGTGACGGACGGCCACGGAAGACGTGTCATGGCCCGTATTCGTGCAATCGACAGCAAGACGCTCACCGCGGCGGTGGAACGGGACCTGAGCAGCGAGGGCGAGCCACCGGTCAAAATCACCATTGCGCTCGCACTCATCAAGCCCGCCCGGTTCGAAACGGCGGTGGAAAAATGCACCGAGCTCGGCGCGCGGCGGTTCATGCCGCTCATTACCAATCGTACTATGGTAAAACCGGATACCATAAAGATCGACAGGCTCGAACGGATAATTCGCGAGGCGGTGAAGCAGTCGGGGCGCTCGTGGATACCGGAAATCTCCGGGCCGATCGGACTGGAAACGCTCGTGAAAGACTCGCCGGGGCCTGTTCTCGCTGCAGTACAGTCGGCGGAGATAACCATGGAAGCCGCTCTCGAACGAACCGGCGGCACCGGAAAGGCCGGAGAACTCACAATAGCAGTCGGACCCGAGGGAGATTTCACCGGCGAGGAAATCTCCCTCCTGACCGCTGGAAGAGCCGTTCCCTGCTCTCTCGGCGGGCTCACGCTCAGATCGGAAACCGCCGCAATCACGGCCTGCGCGATTGCCTCACGGTGGGCGGCCGGTCACAAAAATCATTGAATCCCTCTATGCACACTATTCATTTGGGATCGATCCAAACTATGACCACGATGACATGAATACACAAAGAGATAGAATACCGCGCTGCGCAGTAAATATTTTCTGTTCGATTGTCATCCGGTAGTACAGGTTCTTTCTTCTCTTCGGCTGTCGATTCAAATAAAGCCGCAATACTCTATTTTTCAATATGTTACAGGCATAATCCACTTATTTTCCCCGTCCAGACCGAATCGTTTCCATGACTAATTTTAGTCATTTACAACCTCGTGTTTAATTCTTATCAATATTAATAAATACACGAATGTGATCGAACGGAATGAATTCGATTACGGCTGTTCGGTCGTTTTCGTTATTCCGGTGAAAATACCCCGACACGGAGTTGCAGCTTACCGGCAAGCAGTGGAATCCTTTCAGAATTCCATAGTTCAGGTATACCCCCGGTAGTGATACCGAATAAGCAGTACGGATTTGTGATTTTCTGCTTTCCGAC
>JAJFUH010000013.1 GCA_021372535.1 bacterium | reverse complement strand
CTCTTGCCTCAAGAGAGGGGAGGCGCCACCAACATCTGTATTATCAAAGTGTTATACGCGGGGTGAGTTCCCGTAATTAGTAGGAGCACTATCATGTCCTACTGCAAACAAAAGGTGCTCAGTATTTAACCGGACAGTTATTCGGGAATCCATAAAATCAGTCTGCAAACATTTTCATCTTTCGTTGTGTCTGTTCATGGTTATGGATACTCTTCATGAACATATTTAACCACGAAAGCACGGTACAGGGATAATTCGTGAATTACCCCTGCAATGTCACATCGGTCAGACATATAAAAACAAATCCGCGCAAATCCGCGTGATCCGCGTACATCCCCGTTCTATCAGGCCGTCCTGATCAGCTCCTCGAGATACCGTTTCGCTTTCCGGATATCCTCGGCCTGCTGCGGGCCGGAGATTTCACGTTCGATGGTGATGTGTCCCCTGAAGCCGATATCCTTGAGCCTGCGGATGACCCGGGGGAAATCGACCTTTCCCTCGCCGATGGGAACCTCACGGCCGAGCTCGCGCGGATCGGTCGGATAGAACCCGTCCTTCGCATGGAGCGACCGCACATATTTCCCGACAACATCGAGCCCGTCCACCGGATTCGCCTTGCCGTAGAGGATAAGGTTCGCGGTGTCGTAATTGATTTCGAGGTTATCCGCCCCGATGTCCTCGATGGCGCGGAGCATGGTAACCGGCGTTTCCTGTCCCGTCTCGAACCGGACTCCGATCCCGCGTTCCTGCGCATAACCGGCGACCTGTTTCATGGCCGCGACGAACTCGCTGTAGAGCTCGTCGTTGGGATTTTCGGGAATGAACCCGAAATGCGCCAGAACCGCGGGAATGCCCGCTTCCCTGCAGAAATCGGTTCCCTCACGGAGCCGTGCTGTCCGTTCCGCCCGCTGTTCACGGGGTACGAGGCCGATGGTCAGGGGACCCTCGTAGAAATTCCACACATATTTCCCCGGCCCCATGCATATAAGACAGGTGGGCTTCAGCGCGTATTTCCCGAGGCCCGACCGCACAGCGCGCGCGAAATCCGGCGAATAGTCGGCGACTGTCATCTGGCAGGTGGAGAATCCGAGCTCACGGACACGGGCGAGGTCTTTATCGGGGTCCTTCACCGGTATGATGATACCGAGCGGCATATCGCCCGACGCATCTTTTCCCTCGCCGGTCTTGACCGATGGAGCGTTCTGCGCTCCCGCGCCGTTTGTCATAATGGCTACCCCCGCTGTCGCGCTGACGAATGTTCTGCGATTGATGGTTTTCTTCATAGTCAATCCCGGTTCCTCTCACTTTTTACGGTCGAACTGAGCGAGGTCGATCTGGGGGTCCAGACGGTCGTACGAATTGGCGACCTCGTCCCACAGGGTCTCTCTCCCGGAGTACGAGGCTGTCCGGGCAAGAATGGCGGTGAGCGCCGATTCCGCTCCGGCCGTGGCTTCGTTGATGAGCTTGCCGGTCCTGATGCTCTCGGCGAACGCTTTCTGCTTGTTCGGGTCGGCATCCTCGAGAGATGATTTAAACGTTCCGGCGGCCCACTGTTCCTTGCTGATAGTGTCGGCTGTTCCGCGGGCGACTCCCGAATCCCACTCGTTCTGGCCCTTGATGAACACCCCGCCGGTGTAGTGAGCCTCGGCAATGCCCTTTGTCCCGAAGAACCGGACGCATACATCGCCATACCCCGGATCGTACTGGGTGGACTCGAAGTTCACATGGATTCCGCCCGGGTATTCGAGAAGCACCTGGTAGTGGCTCCACACATCGCCGTTATCGGTGCGGCCCTTTCTGCCGCCGGAACCGACCGCCTTGAGGGGATGACCCTTGAGCGTCCAGTTGCAGATGTCGATGACATGAATGCCCTGCTCGACAAGGATGTCGCCCGAAAGAGCGGTGAACCAGAACCATGCCCGTATGCGCGCCTCGTCGTACGGTGCATTGGGATACCATGTGACCGGAATCGACCCGGCGAAGTAGTATGCCTGGACGTTGACGATGTCGCCGATATCTCCGCGCTGGATACGCTTCACCATCTCCACATAGGGTGTGGCGTGACGGATCTGGAAGCCGACCGCGAGGGTCGAACGGCCCTCTGCTTTGATCCCGGCGCGCTGAACCTGCTTGATTCCGGCGGTGTCGATCGCGACCGGCTTTTCGCAGTACACGTGCTTTCCGGCATCGACAGCGGCTTCGAGATGTTCCGGGTGGAAAAATGCCGGCGAGGAGACGAGGACCGCATCGATATCCTTCTGTTCGAGGAGCCTCAGATATGCCTTCGGGCCGACAAAGAGATGGGAATCGTCGATCGGAGGATACCCTTTATCGCTGTTGAGCTTGTTGAATACCGCTTTTCCCTTCTGGAGCTTGTCATCGAGCAGGTCGGCGATTGCCGCGACACGGATGTCGGTGTTGTTCGTCATCGAGGTCGCGTCCGCCGTTCCCCTGCCGCCGCATCCGATGATTCCGAGACGGATTGCGGAATTCGCCGCAGCGCCGAACACGGTCTGCGGCTTGAGTATGCCGATGGTCGCCGATGCCGCAGCCGCGCCCTTGAGAAACGACCGTCTGTTAACCGGTGTATTCATTGAATCCTCCCCGTTAAAGTATGCCTGTTCCTGTCGGATTGTATGTGTCCGCGTCATATCGTAACAATATAGCATACTTTTTTCAAGGGACAAAGAGATGAAAGACAGGCACAAGGCATAAAGACAGGGACAAGGCACAAGGCAGAAGGCAGAAGTGAAAAGATAAAGACAGTGGCCAAGTGACTGAGGCATCGAGGGCGACATCGCTGAAGTTCGAGAGCCGTTTACGGAATTCGGCGGCGCCCATTTCCGAGGTGAAATAGTGGATGTCGTGACGGGCCATGTTCATGCGGACTACATTGAGGAGGTAGGCGGTCTTTCCGGCGTTCGGCTCTCCGGCGATGACCACGACATTGCCGGGCATGACCTCCACATAGCGCTCGACTCCTCCGGGCCAGCGGAAATCGAGCACATCCTCATCGGCGCTCTTCCAGTCGATGCGCTCGCACTCTCCCTCTATGCGGCGGAAGTGGCCCCGACGGATTCCGCACGGTTCGATCATGCCCTCGTCACAGAGACGGCTGAGAATCTTGCGGCAGTTGTCCTTGTCACGTTTTGTCACCAAATGGAGGTCTTTGTAACAATCTGTCACAATAAATTCGCCTTTTGTCACATCAATCCATTCCCTTATCTGATCGGCGAGGGACAGACACTTCCGGTCCTCGAACTCCCGGAGCTCGTGGAGCTCGGATTTGAGGCTGTCGAGAATCTCCTCGGGAGCGGCCGCAGCCTCGTTGCAGCGGTACGTTGCTTTCTTGAGCGCGGTGAGGAGCTTCCGGAGCAGCAGCTTCTCACGGAGAATCCCGATGTGATAGTCCACATTGGCGGCGCTCCCGGTCTCGTTCATGATGCCGATTATGGACGCCTCGCCGCCCACATTGTCCAGATTCCCGCTCCGCCTGAGACGGTCGGCCACGGTGAGCTGATCGACTCCTTCTCCGTGCTCGTGGAGATGATCGAGCGCACTGCACATGACCTTGTAGACGGGATTGTAGAACAGCTCGGCGCCGCCTGCTTCCATGACCGGGCGGATGACCGTTTCGGGCTCGATGAGCATGCAGCCGATGACCGCGCGCTCGGCATCCGGCGCGAAGGTGAGCGGAGTTGAAGGGACAGCGGTGTTCATGGGAAACTCCTTTCTGGTTAAAAACAGGCACAAGGCATGAGGACAGGCAAAAGGCATGAAGACAGGCACAAGGCATAAGGCATAAGTGAATGTAATTACAGGGACGAAGGCACTGAGATACTGAGCGATAAGACCTTCACATCACCACCCGTCTTCCCCGAATCTTTAATCGGTAAACCATCTCAAAGCCTCTATTTGTCTCTTTTTCCCCCTTCTTCCTTATGCCTTGTGCCTTATGCCTGCAACAAGTGTTTGTATTAAACATTCTGATAACTAACTAACGTTATTAATCAGAGTAAAAAAAGAGCGTGGTCGCTCACTTATTACCGAGAGGTAATATAATCAATTACACATAAAAAGTCAAGAGAAAAATGTCGATGGTTATGAAACATTTGAATGAATGGGCGCGAGGGTTAGGTTTATAATGAAAAAAAGAGATTAAATATTCGCTGAATTTCCTTTGTGTAACAGAAGCTTTCTTAAAATGTCTGAACCGCTGATTACGCTGATTACCTGATTACCATGATTACATGGCGAATGTTCCATATTTCAATCATAAAATCATTGAATCATGTCAATCAGCGGTTCAGAAAGTTTTTCATATCATAAGTCTGTTTAATGCGAGGGATCAGGCCGATCATATTTATCCTTTTCCCCTCAGTCTCTCTGTCCCTCTGCCACTGTCTTTCTCTTTTCCCTTATGCCTTGTGCCTTGTGCCTATCTTTTTTGCCTTCTGCCTGTCTTTCATGCCTTATGCCTGTACCCTCTCCATCCTCCCGCTCGAAAGCGAACGGTAGAACGCATCGGCGACATATACCGCGGCGCGCATGTCATCGATGCTCACGAGCGGTGCACGGTCTTCACGGACAGCGGCGGCAAAATCACTGAGCCATTCCCATGCCATCTGACCGCCGTAACCGGGAATGTCCCTGCTCTCGATCTTCAGACGGCGGCATTGCGCATCCGACGCCGATTCATGCCTGCTCACGAGGAGCAGTTCGTCCATATGACCCTGCCATGCAGGCGCCCAGACCGCATCGCCCTCCGTTCCGCGAAACGCCACATAGATATCGCGCTTGCCCGGATAGGAATCCGGCAGGCTGTAGCTGACATCGAGGATTCCCACAGCGCCATCCCCGAACCTGAGGAGCGCCTGGGCATTGTCCTCGATGGTTCGTTCCGGCTCGCCGAAGGGGCCGTTGGCGATTCCCGAAACCGCGACGATTTCCTGCCCGGTCATCCACCGGAAATAATCGATCCAGTGCACTCCGAGATTCCACATGGGGCCGCCGCCCTCGGACGATTCGAGCACCCAGGCGGTGTTGTCGCGGATATAACGGTGCGCGCCGCCGGCATTGAGCCTGCCCTCCATTGCAACGATACTGCCGAGCAGACCGTCCTTAATGGCGGAGCGAATCTGCCCGCTGACCGGATGAGTCCGCCAGCAGTAGGGGGCGCTGATCTTTATGTGCGGGAATTCACGGGCGGTTGCGGCAATCTTCTCGATGCCCGCGACATCGGCGGCGCAGGGTTTCTCCACGATGACATGTTTTCCGGCGGCGGCTGCGTCTGCGACCGCCTGAGGCATACGGCTGTGCGGGAGAAAAACGATCACGGCATCCACATCACGGCGTTCGAGCAGATCATGGTAATCGGTGTGGGTTTCGAGCCCGAAGAATTCGTTCTCGCTCCGGAGGAACGCTTTATCCTCCTCGGCTACCGCAACCGGCCGGTATTCCGGAAGACTGCCCCACAGGGGATAGTACCAACGGGGATGCTGGTGATGGAGACCGATTATTCCGAGTCCGAGAGGTTTCATGGTTATCCCTTTCTTATTCGTCAATCGTAAATCTAAAATCGTCAATCGTATTCTTCATTCATGAAGTTCGATGTTAATCCGATCTATCTGGAAATTATCTTAAAATGCATTAACGGTCCCCGGTGCTGAAGCCCCCTCCTTGTGTCGGAAGTCCCCATAACGCCGTCATTCCCGAGTCTTTAATCGGGAATCCAGCTTTAAACCGATCAATTCGAATTATAATAGAATGCGGATCGGGCGGATTTAAGCGGATTTGTTTTTATTTATCTTTTTTGATGTCGACGGTTAATTATTATTAAAGTTAGTATTAATAACCTATTATATTTCTTTGTGCCTTCGTGTCTTTGTGGTGAAATATTTTCAACCATAAACCAGAGACCATGTACCATAAACCATGAACCATTTTTTTATCAATCGAGAAACTGCCCGTCCCTCGTCTGGAAATGTGTCGGTTTGCCGAGGGATTGCCCGCCTTTCATGATCCAGTCCGCTATCCACCCGATCATGAGGTCGAGCGATGTCGGCGGTTCGCCCAGGAGTTTCTTCATGGCGGAATTATCGGATAGAAAGGCTGTCGGAGCCTCGGTTCCCGTGAAGACGGGCTCACGGTTCATGTGTTTCCCGAACCGAGAGGCCACATCACGGATTCGTATCTTGTCGCCGGTGACATTGAGGATACGCGGCGGGCTGTCGGCAAGCTCCAGGCACCGCACGGCATAATTGTTCGCGTCCCCCTGCCAGATGACATTGGCATATCCCATCCCGAGGTCGACCGGTATGCCCTCGTGAACCTGCCTGCCGATTTCATAGAGGACGCCGTAGCGGAGATCGATTGCGTAATTGAGCCGAAGCTGGAGAATCTTCGTCCCGTTCTCACGGGAGTAGTATTCGAAAATCCGCTCGCGCCCGAGACAGGAATTGGCATATTCCCCGATGGACAGGAACGTATCGGTCTCGGCGGGACCGTTCGATTCCACCGGCCGGAGGTCATAGATGCTTCCGGTCGAAAACACCACGATAGCGGAGTCGGAGAAATGACGGGCGGTATATGCCGGGGCGATGGTATTCATCGCCCAGTACAGGTAATCGGTTCCCTTGAGCCCGAATTTCCGTCCCGCCATATAAATGATGTTTTTGATCCGGGGCAGCTTGTTCACATCGTCGGGATTGAGCAGATCGCACGGTATGCAGGAAATCCCCCTGTCTTCAAGTGCGGAAATCAAATTTTTGTCGGAAAACCGCGAGACGCCGTATACCGTTCTGGAGACTCCTGCCTCACGAACGGCTTTCACCGTCATGGAACCGAGCGTCGGTCCCATCTTGCCCCCGATTCCGAGAATCATGATATCGCCATCGAGCCGTTTCATGAGATCCACCGTTTCCGGCCGGGGGGTGCTCATGAAATCCTCAAGCTCCTTTTCGCTGCTGAACCCCCACGGGTATTCCATGTATGCTCCTTTCAGATTATTCAAGAGAAGAAACCACAAAGGCACTAAGTTTATTGTTCTTAGAGAGTTGAATACATCATTATTGGTATGATTTAACCTGATTCTTTATCCCCAAAGCATTAAAAACAAATGCATATTCGAAAGCAATATCCTTAAGGTAATCATACCGGCCGGACGCTCCGCCATGTCCCGCGCCCATGTTTGTTTTGAGCAGGAGAAGGTTCGTATCAGTTTTCAGAGCGCGCAGTTTTGCTGTCAATTTTGCCGGTTCCCAGTACGGAACACGCGGATCGTTCAGACCAGCGGTTATCAGTATGGCAGGATAGGCTTTAGCTTCGACATTATCATAGGGAGCATAGGACTTCATGTAAAAATAATAATCCTTATTTCCAGGATTTCCCCATTCCTCATATTCTGTGACAGTCAGTGGTATGGAAGGATCAAGCATGGTATTGACAACATCCACAAAGGGAACATGAGCGACAACAGCCCTGAATAAATCCGGCCGCATATTGGTTACAGCCCCCATAAGAAGCCCGCCGGCGCTGCCGCCCTCGATAACCAGTTTTTCGCTCGATGTATAATTTTCTTCAATCAGATGTTCCGCACATGCGATAAAGTCGGTAAATGTATTTTTTTTCTTCAGTAATTTCCCGTTATCATACCAGTATCTGCCCATTTCTCCGCCGCCCCGAACATGTGCTATCGCGAATATAAAGCCCCGATCGAGTAAACTCAGCCTGTTTGATGAAAATGCCGGGTCAATGCTGTTTCCGTATGATCCGTAGCCATAGAGCAGAAGGGGATTCATCCCGTTTTTAACCATCCCCTTTTTGTAAACAAGCGAAACCGGAATCATTGTACTGTCCGGTACTTTTGCATAAATTCTCTCAGACTGGTAAAGAGATGGGTCATATCCGCCAAGAACCTCATCCTGTTTTTTCAGCTCGCGGGTCCGGGTGTCCATGTTAAAATCGTAAACAGATGCCGGTGTAATGAGTGATGTGTAATGAAACCGGAGAAGTGTGGTATTATAATCAGGATTATTTCCCTGACGAACTGAATAGACAGGTTCGGGAAAATCGACTGAAAAATCCTCGCGATTGGACAGATTCCTTATGTGTATTTTGTTAAGCCCGTTTTCCCTCTCATATACAACGAGATGGTTTTTAAAAACTTCTATTCCATCGATTTTTACCGAATCACGGTGGGGAATTACCTCTTTCCAGTTTTTCTTTGAAGGATTCCGGACTGGTGTTTCCATTAACTTGAAGTTTTTTGCATTTTCATTGGTTGTGATGAAAAACATTTCACCATGATGGTCAACATAATACTCCATGTTATGCTGCCGGGGGTGTAGTATTTTAAAAGTATCAGACGGAAAATCGGCTTTCAGGTAATGCACTTCAGTCGTCGTGTTGCTTTCAAGCGACAGTATCAGATATTTCTTGCTTTTTGATTTTGAAAGATTCAGATAATACATGTCATCTTTTTCATGAAACACCATGATATCATCGTTCGATGGGGTTCCCAGAACATGCCTGTAGAGCTTGTAAGGACGTTTGGCATCATCCAGTACATTATAAAAAATGGTTTTATTGTCATTTGCCCATTCCACTGAATAATATGTATTCGGAATAACATCATCGAGCAGTCTGCCCGTACGTAAATCCTTTATATATATCGTATAGGTTTCCGATCCGGCTGTATCGGCAGAATATGCTAAAAGCTGATGATCAGGGCTTATCTTAAAGATGCCGATTCTGAAATAATCGTGACCTTCAGCAAGAACATTCCGATCGAGAAGAATTTCTTCCTGAGCGTCAAGACTACCCTTTTTTCTGCAATTTATCGGATACTGTTTACCTTCTTCGGTACGGGAATAATAGTAGTAATCGTCGATTTTTTCAGGGACGGTAACATCCGTTTCTTTGATTCTCCCTAAAAGTTCCCTGTAGAGACTGTCCTGAAAATCCTTTGTATGCTTCATCTCGGATTCGGTGTATTTGTTTTCGGATTCAAGATAGGCGATAACTTCCCGATTGGATTTATCTCTTAACCAGTAGTAGTTGTCGACACGTACATCTCCAAAGAGGGTATCGGCTTTAGGGATTATCTGTGCTGCAGGAGGGAGTACATTTTGTTTACTTATGGAAGTGGAATGTTCTTGCGTACAATTAACTATGCAGAAGAGCGTTAACAAAATGTTACATACAAGCACGAATACAGGTTTTTCTTTACCGGTTGACATCCGCCCCTCCCATTATAACGGGTATTATTGTCCGGTTAATCAAAAGAATTCCTCGCAGCGTGTGGCAGGGTAAAAGCCCCCTTCTGTCACTTCGTGACACCTTCCCCTCAGCTGCATCAGAGCGACAGCGCAGCGAGCGCACCGGGGGCAGGTAACTACCGGAGTCGCAGCGACTTCCCTTACCCCCCTCCGGAGGACACGAGGCGAAGCGTAGAGCCACAAAGCGCACAGGGCCGAGAGTTTGGGGGGCTGTAATCAATGATTTCCCGTATAAACAGCAATTCACCGCTCGACACCGACAGAAAGCACCTTCCGGGTCACGCCGCCGACAGTTTTGACCGCCGCTTCATCGGGATTGAGAATAACCTCGTAGGTTTTCCCCGCCAGAGTCAGCCGCACGCCTGTCGCACCCGCGACTTTCGCGCCTTTTTCATCGGGGACATCGAACCGCTCGTACCGTGAAAGCTTCGATTCGCCGCGGTTCGGCTCGAACAGAACGATAAAATCGGCGTTACGGGCTTTACGGCTCAAAAGGAGGAACTCCTTTTCCGGCCCGCGGTACTGACGCGAAAATTCGAAGCCGTGAATTGCCTCGACCGGCGCGGTGTTGAGCACCCGCATGGCGAGGTGAAGCTCGTCCTTCGTCCCTTTCCCGGAAAGGAGCCAGTCGCAGCCGAAGTCCCCGCCGGTAACCGCCGAGGAGAGGTTCTGCACCATCTCGTAGCCGTCGGCGCTCCCGAGGGGTTCCGGATGCGGCTTCATGTCGAGATGAATGCCCGCGAGCCCGTTCGATTTGTCGGGAACGCCGTGGAACCACCGGTCGTAGACATGCTCGCTGTCGGATCGGAGCAGGTCGAGCACCAGGTATGCGCCATCCAGCACGCAGACCGCCCGCCATATCTTCACACCGGGATAGATACGGTCGTTGAAGACCACGGTCGATGCCGCGTCGGAACCATCCTCGAACGAAAGCTGCCGCGAAGCGTGGGGCATGTAGTGATCCTTGAAGTAATCCTTCATGCCGGACTGATTGCGACGGTCGACCACGATGGTGGAATGCGAGGCCGACTGTATCTGCCACTCGTGGTGGAGATCGGTCGATCCCCAGGGGAAATGACCGGGATAACTCTGGCAGTTGTATCCTCCGAAAAAGAGGCCGAGCGAGAGCACCGAGAACGATCCGCGGTTGTCGGGTATGCCCCACTTGAACTCGGCGTCCATGGTGCCGTTCTCAAAGGGACGTCTGAGTATACTCAGCCCGGAGTTGGGAAAGTTCACCGAGGGAGGAGTGCCGAAATCAACCCGTGCGCCGTTGAGCGGAGGCGCCTCGCCGTCGAGAAGGTCACGGGAGGCGAGCATGCGGTAGAGCGGATCGGGAAAGTGCTTCGAAGCGTCGAGATAGACATCCCCGTACTGTCTGGGGTTGAACGGAACGCTCCACCACAGGCCTCCCCAGAGGAGCCGCCGGAGCATATCGTCGTACGTGTCGATGCCGTCGCGGAAAAGCATGGCAGTTATGAAAAACTGCCGCCCCATGTCGTTGTTGTACCCGTGCTCGTTCGGGATGCCGTCCCCGGTCGACAGGTACCGACGCAGGTTAAGGTAATTCTTGTCCCCCGCGACCGCAAAGGCAACGAGCGGCGCATGTCCGCAGCACAGGCCGGTCGCAATCGCGTTTGCCGTGATGGCCTGCTGACGGTGCTGCATGTTCATGCGGTAATCGGTCATCTCGACCGATATGGGAATGAGGAAATTCCATTCGAGGTCGCGCCCTTCTTCGGGAGAAACGCCGCCGGTTCCCTTGAGGATATCGTATGCCTCGGTGAGGTTGATCATGTACATGGCTTCCATGTACTTGGAGAACTGGACACGGCCCTTGTCGATTGTTTCATTCGACGCGTCCAGGTCGAGCCACGGCCAGGTGAAGTACTTGTCGCGGTACTGGCGGATGATGGTGAGCGCCCCTTCGCTGTAGCGTTTGTCGCCGGTGAGCAGGTAGGCGAGCGCGAGGTTTTTCGCCCCCGTGAACATCGCGGCGTGCTCGTTGGTGCGATAATCGAGATCGAGGTCGACGCCCATGAAGTCCGTCGTGAGGTACTCTCCGCCGATGGGACAGCGGTGTCTGCCCGGGCCCTCGTGGACGAGCGGTGTGCGGTGCTCGACACAGAAATAGTACGCCGCCGTCCAGCCGGGGCCATCAGGGATGGTCAGGCCGCCCTGGAGCATTTTATCCGCCTGGGCGATGTAGCCGTCGCCCTCGCGTTTGCCCCAGTCGGTCGTCCGGTACCGCTCCATTATGCCGCGGATATCTTCCGGGCCGAAGAGAATGACCGGATTCCGCATTTGTTTCGGCATGATGATGAGCGGCAGGGTGATACGGTCGCTCGAACGGAGAATCCCCTCCTCCGAATCGGATGCGCCGTTCACCGAAAAGACCGGCAGGAACCACTCGCAGTAGAGTGCGGGCAGCGTCCGCGCACGGTCGGCGGGGAGACGGAGCGTTGCGGTGAATAATGCGGAATCGCCGGGCGCTATGGTCGCCGTGGCGGGAGAGATCGTGCCCGAACAGAGCCTTCCTTTCCAGTGATCGAGGCGCGAAGCCACTGTGCGGCTTTTCGAGTCCCTGTTCGCCACCACGATGGGATAGGTGAAGACAAGCTCGCCGTCGGGGCCGGTTTTCGACTCATAATCGCGACCGTTCCATCGGACATCGAGATACCGCTTTACGAGGCGCACATTCCGTATGGATATCTGACGGGTCGGAGCCTCCTCGGAATATCCGGACTTGACTGCCCAGAGATTGAACGTTATCCGGGGCGCATCGGCCTCGTAGAAGGTTTCGCGGACGATTTCCGGCTGGCTGAGATCGAGATGGATCGTTTCCCATCCCTCATGGGGAGCGATGATGTCGACAGGGCGGTAGACGCGCCGTTTCTGGCCGGGCTGCTCGATGAAAACCATTACATCGGCGGGTCCTCCCTCGATTTTGAGGTCGAACTTTCCGAGACCGTAGTCAGCAAACTTCGCTCCCTGCGGCAGCGGGAACGAGAACATCACACGGTCGCCGATCGGGGCTTCCCAGACAAGAACGCCTTCGCTGTCCCATGCGAGCTTTTCGAGGTTGCCGTCCAGCCGCTCGCACTTTGCACCGGGCCCCGTCGGTATGGGAAGCCGGTCTGAGGATGAAGGCGCGGCATGAGCGGAAACCGCCAGCGCTGCGGCAATTACAATACAGAACACGATAAGGATTTTCTTCACGGAAATCTCCTGTTCAGGATTAATCTGAAAATATTCAACCACAAAGACACAAAGGCACAAAGATTTATAACATATTGTTTATACTTTTATAAGTGATTATCAGAAGTCACATCCGGATGAAGATATAAAGCAAATCCGCGAAAATCCGCACGATCCGCGTCAATCCGCGTTCTATCACATCTTATGAATGGATCGATAACTTTTCACACATTCCCCGTTTTCAGCAGTATCCGCCCCGGAAGCGCTCCCGTGTGTTCGCCGCCGCTGATAACCACCTGACCGTTGACGATCACATACGGGATACCCTCGGGATACTGGTGCGGATTCTCGAATGTCGCCTTGTCGATGACCGTGTCGGGGTTGAACACGACGAGGTCGGCGAAATTCCCCGCGGCGATGCTTCCGCGCCCGGTCAGGCCGAATTTTGCGGCTGAGAGCGAGGTCATCTTTTTGATTGCCGTGGCAAGGGGGAATATCTTCTCCTCGCGGGCGAACTTTCCGAGCACACGCGGGAATGTGCCGTAGAAACGCGGATGGGGCTTGTCCTTGCCGAGCACACCGTACGGCGCGACAGAGTTGCCGTCCGACCCGACGGTCACGAGCGGATGGGCGAGCACACGCTTGAGATTATCCTCGCTCATGCCGAATGTGACCATGCTGACATGGCCCTCTTCCTCGATGAGGAGGTCGCGCATGAAATCGTAGCACGGCTTCTTGGCTTCGGTTGCCGCCTGTTGGACATTCGTGCCTTCGAGGTGCTTGTTCTTGTCGAGGAGCACCGAGCAGATGATCACCTTCTCCCACGAGCCGATCTTCGTTTCACGTTCGTTGACATATTGTTTGAGCTTCGGCTGAAGGGATTTGTCCTTGAGGCGTTTGATGAAATCCTCGGTCGTCCCCTCACGCGACCACATGGGGAAATAGGAGTTCAGCCCGGTCGACCATGCATGGTACGGGTAGCGGTCGGCCTGTACGGCGATGCCCTCCTTTTTCGCCTGTTCGACCGCCGACAGCATGGCGTCTATTTTCGGCCAGTTCTGCGGGTATGCTGCCTTGAAATGGGCGATTTCGAGGCTCACCCCGGTCTGACGGGCGATGGTGACCGCCTCGTCTATCGCTTCGAGAAGTTTATCCCCCTCGTCTCTCATGTGCGTGGCATAAACGCCGCCCGCCGCCGAGACTTCACGGCACAGCTCGATGAGTTCCTCCGTTGTGGCAAAACTGCCCGGCGTGTATTCGAGACCCGACGACAATCCCACGACACCGGCCTTCATATGCTCGCGGACAAGCTGTTTCATGTGTTCGAGTTCCTCGGCAGTGGGGGGACGGTCGTACGGTCCCATGACCGCCTCACGGAGCGATCCCTGCCCGAGGAGCGTTCCGTAATTGAGCGCCGATCCGCTCTCGGCAAGCCGCTTTATAAAACCGTCCATATCGCGCCAGGTCAGTTCGAGCTCGAATTCTTTCCGGAGGTTGTCACTGATTTCCTCGAACGACTGGTCGGAAATGGGGAAGTACGAACCGCCGCAGTTGCCGCCGATCTCGGTGGTGACGCCCTGCCTGATTTTGCTTTCAGCCTTCGGGTTGACCAGGAGCTGGACATCGGTATGCGTGTGGGGATCGATGAATCCGGGCGCGACAGCCATGCCGTCCGCCTCGATGACGACCTGCGCTTTCGTTTTCCTGATGGCGGGCGCGATTTTCACGATTTTGTCGCCCAGCACGGCGACATCGGCTTTGATTCCCTCGCCGCCGAGGCCGTCATAGACAGTCCCGCCGCTTATGAGCAGATCGTATTCCTTTTTCGTGGAACACCCTGTTACAACAAAGCCGGTTGCGAACACCGCGCTTCCCGCAGCCGCCCGGATAAACTGTCGCCGTTTCATCTGGTTACTCCCCCCGATTAAGCGAGCGGTGAAAAAGTGACCTTTCCACGCGCCCGATTATGAAATATGTTGATTGTTTGCTGTCAAGGGCATATAAACATGTCCCCGAGTTATTAATCGGGGATCGGCACTTCGTGCCGACTCTTGACAGCTTTGATTTACCCATCAAGTGTTTTTCACCTGCTTTTAAATGAAAATATTTTCAAGGACAGGCGTACAATCACGAATCACATTAATGAAGAGCGTGGATAAAATCAAGGATTAATTTATGTGTCATACGGTGATCGTGCTATAAAAAGGGAATCATCGATGAAGCGAGATATGAGGATAGACAGTGGCGAGTGTTCATGCAGAATTAAATCAGGATTTCAAACCGGGGATGAATTCTATGGTTATTTTCGAAAAGCACTTCCGGCACTCACCCGGACACCCCGGTGGCTCATGGAGTCCCGAAGGGACTTCTCGATAATAGACCGGCATTTCAATGTTGTGTAATATCAATGCTTACGATAGCTTCTCACAGCGAGCACAATAACAAGCCCGATAACAAATATGACGATGATGAGCAGGAGCCAGAGCCCGCCGCCGCTTTTCTTATCCGTGGATTCAGGGATAGGCGGTTGTTCGCCGGAAGACGGTTGCTCTGTGCTCACGGTAACCGGCTCCGTCGCGGAAGCCGAATCCACAGTGGCCTTAGCTGTTGAATCGGCCGCGAGCCGCGCCTCGTATTCCTTTTCGATCTCCGTCTCTTCGAGTTTCTGGTTTATAACCTCGATAAAATGCTCGGCATAGGCTTTTGTTTCGATGTTTTTCGCCGCAAGCCTGTAATCCTCGAGAGCTTCACCGAGCTTGCCCTTCAGCCGCTTATAATCGGCAACAATGACACGGGCTCGGGCATGATTCCTGTCCTTTCCGAGGATATCGGAGGCAATTTCATAGGCGTCATCCATCCGTCCCAGCTCAACATAGGTTTGAGCCAGCGCTTCGGAAATCTCCATACTCTGGGGATTGAGCTCGCGGGCTTTCTGTATGAGAGGCAGTGCATCGCCGAACTTTTTGAGATTTATGAGGATTTTTGCCTTGCCAAGATAGTAGTATGAGTCCTTCGGCGCGGACGAAATTCCCCGGTCATATGCAGAAAGGGCTTTTTCATTATCCCCCGCATTGATATAGGCGGCGGCAAGAGACTTCAGCGCCTTTTCGTGGGCGGGTTCTTTTTCGAGCACTTTCTCGAACTGCGCCGCGGCTTCACGGTATTTTCCTATCTTGTTGAGCGCAAGTCCATGAGCGAAGAGCGCCGCCGTGTTACGGTTGTCGAGGCTGTACGCTTTCTGAAAGTACGGTATCGCCTGGGAGTATTTCCCCTCGTTATAGAGCTTGAGCCCTGACTTGTATTCGGTTCCGGACTCCTTGTTCACAACATCGGATTCCTGGGCCTGCACCATGAATACGCACAATACCATACATACTATGAAAGCGTGAACAATTTTCATCGAACAAACTCCAATTTTCATGAAAAGCCCGGTAAAATGAAATCGTATGCGAAAATGCATGCTGTCAAGGGACGATACGACGTGTCGATTTACATACCCCTCATAGCGAATATAAAATACATTTCATTATCGGGCATGAAAAAACTTTTCTGCCACTTTCTAATTCTCGAATCTGACCGGTATGGAAACCCAGCACCTTACCGCTTTATCGTTCATTTTCGCCGGTTTAAACTTCCACTGGAGCACCGCTTTGAGAGCCGCGTCCTGAAGCGCGTCCGGTCCCTTGACAATCTCGGCTTTTTCCACCGTGCCGTCGGTGCCGATAAGCGCCCGGACGAATACGGTGCCGTGAATCTTCGCTTCGAGCGCCGCTTTGGGATACTCCGGTTTAACCACCTCCGTCTGAACGGGAGGTTCCTGGACGAGGTGCAGCTCGTACACTTCTTCCTCGACCGCTTCCGCGCCGGATTCGGGCTTCGGAAGCTCCACCATGGGCGCCACCTCTTTTGCGGGAGCATTGAGATTGAGATTCGTGCTCTCGATAGTCACATCATCCGGCATGACATCGTTTTCCACTTCGATGGGTATCGCGAGCTTCGGCGCCGGTACCGTCACCTGGTGACGGGTTTCCGGTATGTTCTCGAGCTGAATGATCACCGGAGGCGGCACGATCTTTTTGTCAAGATTCCGTTCGCGGAGAATCGGCACCTGAATCCCGACAATAACCAGAAGAAGCGAAATCATCATACAGGAAATGAAAATCTTCGGCGATTTACGGTGCAGGTCGGCCTGCGGTGTCTTGAATCCAACAATTGAGGCAGTCATTATTCCTTCTTCGTGACAAATGATACCCTGAGCGCCTGTGCCATCTTCAACTCTTCGATAACCCCCGATACCATGCGGTACGGTGTATTGCTGTCCGACTTCACGAGTACCACGACACGGGGATTTTCCTGAAGCTTTTTGTGGACTATACCGGCGACATCCGTCAATTCCGTTTCATATTCATCGACCATGATTCTTCCCTGTGGGCCGATCCATACATTGACCACATTCCTCCGGCTTTTGAGGGCATCGATTTTCTCCGCCCGGGGCAGGTCGACCGGGAATCCCCGGTATATGACAAACACGGTCGATACCATGAAAAAGATGATGAGGAGAAACGATATATCGGCCATGGGTCCGGTCGGGATACCCGATTCAATCTTTTTTCGTTTTCTGAACCTCGAATGCATCATTTCCTCACTGGTTATCCGGTTCGGCAATCGATATCTTATCGTTGCCCGCCTTTTTTATCTCATCGACGACATCCACGAAAAATGTATACCGCGCCTCGGGAGCCGTTTTAATCGACACGATGAGATTGGGATTTTCTTTTGTCATCACGGCGATTCTCTGGCCCATCTGTTCGAGCGTAACCAGGTCCTGGTCATGCATGATTTCACCGGCGGTGTTTATCCACACCTTGGTGATATTACGGCTCGGGACCCTCGTGGATGAACCGAGCGGGGGAAGCGTCAACCCCAGCCCCTTGTCCTGGGACATCGATGTGGTGACAAGAAAGAACACGATGAGCAGAAACGCTATATCCGCCATTGTCGATGTCGGTATCGCCGCCGAAGCGCGCGCCCGTTTCAATCCCCTCATGATCAGCTTGCCTCGGTAGTCGGTTTGTCGTATTCCAGATCGACGAGCGTATCGATGAACCTGCTTGCGTTCTCCTCCATGCTCACGACAATCCTGTCGATGAGGTATACGCAGAGGTTGTACGCCATCTGGATGGGAATCGCCACGAGAAGACCCCCGGCGGTCGTGATAAGGGCGATGGAAATACCGGTAGCAACAATCGAGGGCTCGACATCGCCTGCTGCGGCAATATCCTTGAATGCCCTGATCATTCCGGCGACAGTCCCGAAAAATCCGATCATGGGGGCGATATTCGCGATAGTCGCAAGCCACACGAGACCGTTTTCGAGAAACGCCATTTCAACCGCTCCGGCGCTCTCGACAGCCTTTTCGACATGCTCGATTCCCCTGTGAACCCGTGAAAGCCCGGCATGAATTATCGTCGCCACCGGACCGGGAGTCCTCGTGCATATTTCCGATGCTTTCTCCAGTCCCTTTTCCTTGTCCTGGAGCGCTTCATAGACCTTCTTATAGAGCGATTTCGTATTCATCATCGCAAGCATGATGACGATGAGTCTCCACAGGGTAATCGCCAACCCCAGCACGAACATCACGACCAGTGTCCACATGATCGCAGGACCGCCGTCATGAATATACTTCAAGAGATTTTCCATTCATCTTTCTCCGGTGAAATGGGTGGTATGTGATAATCACGCGATTGCTTTTTTACATCCCGTATATATAATCCGAATCGGTAATACACGAAATATATGGTTAAAATGTCATTTTTTCATCAACAAAATTACCGGTATTCATTTTTTCATAAAAATGGCTTCAACACCTGCCGTGCGTCGCTGCTTCGCACTCGTTGCGCTGTTGCCCCAATGAAGCGGAGCGGTACGGCACACCTCCCAAAGAGTCTGCAGGTCCGGTAATCGTGTTATGCCACATGAATGGATCGCTCATGTTTACGGCATAATATTAAATACCGGCAATGTTAATGTATGAATCAAATGTGCGCACCTCTGTCAATCATGGCTGAAATATAGCTGATTAATAAACAGTACGCAAGTAATATTTTTACATAGCAACAATATTTTTTACGTTCTTTCATCCATACCTGACAGTTCTCCGTATTCAGTCCTGATTATTCATGAAATATATTTAACCACAAAGGCACCAGGGCACAAGGAGTCATAATATATTATTAATACTATCTTTAGATGCAATTAAAAAAGCGACATTACTGCCAATGCCATATAATTCAAAACCACGAAAATCCGTGTTTTATTTGTGAATAGATCGTGTTAATTGTATTCCGGGATCAGTTCATTTTTTTCTGACGGCTGCGTGCCTCTGTGAATTCATCCTGAAATACATGAAAGACCACGCCACAGCGAGAGAACACAGATACATTTCGGGACGGAGCGGAATTTCATATCGGGGCAGGTTGGTGAAAGGGAAATAGATCAGGAAAAAATATACGAAACAGGAAAGAACATAGAGGGGCGTTTCCGCGAAGGACCCCTGAAAAACAGCGTGGCGGTATTTTATGAAAAAGAGCAGTCCGGCAATGATTATAAGAACGATGATCGGATGGAGAAACTTCATGATCAGCCGGGTTGCGTCGGCAACCTCCGATTTTTGGTACAGGGACATGACAACCGGGTATACATACACATCTCCCTGTCCGCCTTCCAGCAGATTCCAGCTCAGCTGATAATAAGCCTTTCCGATAAGAAACCACCAGAGATACCGTTTCGGATTCTGTTTGAACCGCTCGAACAACACCGTGCGGTAATGACTGAAGGATTCGGTCATTTTCCAGAATTCATCGTCCTCCTTGTACGGATACATTTTATAGCGGGGATCTTTGTAGGTAAAATCGGGGTACACGGTTCCCGCGACAAGCCCGGTCATTGCCCGCGAGCTTCCCTTCGGCGCATTTTCCGGCAGCGAAATGATGTTGCGAACCTGCCATCCCGCAGGAAAAAGGAGGTATACGACAAGAAACAGGAGAGAGGCCCGCGATACAGTTCCGTGCAGAATCTTTCCCGGATTGAATCCGTTTTCCGCAAGGATTATGAACATCAGGACAAACGGGAAGAAAACGATAGTCGGGTTTATCAGGTATCCGTATCCGAACAGCAGACCGGAGAGAGTAAAAAACACGTACGGGTGTTTTCTGAATGCCAGGTGAAAAAAAGTGAGGGCGGCGAGCAGGACGAAGCTGAAAAGGGTCTCGGTCAGCACATAGCTCGTCATCGACACGAGATGCGGGCTGAACGCCACGAGCACGGATGCGGCGAAGGCATACCAGACCGGCAGAAACTGCATGCCGAGATAGAATGTCAGCACAACGCACAGGGCGCTCAGAACGGTCTGCGTATAGATCACAATGGGATAGAATCCCTTTTCGCCGTCCGTAAGGAAACTCAGCGCGATAAACAGCGGATAACCGGGTGAACGGTAGCTGTCCGGCTGAGGATTCTCCGAGGGGAATTCCTGTGAAAAGGTACCGAATTTCACGAGGTTGTTGGCATATATGACATAATTTCTGGCGTCCGCCCTGATCGGGGTATCGATGTCGGTCTGCCGGATATAGGCTATCCTGAGTGTCAGCGCAATAACGAAGATAATCCCGAGGGCTATGTGAACCGTGCGAAAACGTTTCTGTTTGCCCGGTGTGGGGGTGATGTTTTCGGTTTTGCGCCTGTCACGGTGTCTGGACATGGAAATACCCCGTCATATCGTTAATGGATAAAAGCTTTGTGAGCCCGGATTATTCATGAAAAATATCAATAAAATATAACCACGGAAACCTGAAGTAGGGGTAATTCATGAATTACCTCTACAATGTCCATCAGTCAGGTACAAAATTCAAATCCGCGAAAATCCGCCCGATCCGTTTCAATCCGTGTTCTATTGAATCTTGTGAACAATTTGGGTCAGTCAGGTACTACGTTTTTTTGCCCCATACAATCAAAGAGAGCCCGAATGGCTCCGGTATCTGTGTTTCCAGTTTCAGGATTACATTAAGCGGGAGCCTGAGTAATGTCAATCCCGCATAGAGCAGCCGGAAATGGCTGCCGGCCTTCTCGCTCTGTCCCTCGGGCTTCTTTCCGATGGGAAACTTTCCCATGAGAAACCACGCGAGCGCCCCGGTCATATTGAAGTACCGCGATCCTTCCACCGTAAAGCCGGATTGTTCGAGCGTACGTATGAATCCCGTTCTCGAATACCGCCGGTAATGCTCGGCCTGAACATCCATCGCGCCAAAAAGCATGCCGTGCGCGGGAACAAGAAAGGCAAATTTCGTACCCGGCGGCGACATGAGGCAGAGATTTTTCAGTACGGCGGCATCGTCTTTCAGGTGTTCGAAACAATTCGCCGAAACGATGGTATCGAACTCTTTTTCCTTCAATGCCTGAAGCGCTTCAGAATCCTCGATGTCGAGAACAAGCCCCTCGAAAGCTCTGCCGGTAAACCTTTCATGAGCCCATCGTATGTGCTCATTGACATTATCGATGCCGATATACGAGACCGTATGCCCGATCAGGAGCTCCGTGAGATTACCGATACCCATACCGATTTCAAGAATACGGCTCCCGGTATGAGGCTTGAGAAGGGAGGCAAGAAACCCGTTATAGAAACAGGCTTCCCGCGCCTGTATTACCTGCCCTTCCCAGACCGCATCAGTTGTTTTATGCTCAGGCTCCATGTAATGCTTTCACAATGAGTAGTATCATTCTGGCGGTATTTTAACCAGAAGGTCTATCGTCTCCACCTCGCCGCCCGTTTTCGGGAACATGAATTTCCAGATGGGAAGATCGCGCTTTATGTTTTGTTCATCGATCAGCGTTGCGAAAAATTTCTCCCACGGGGTCGAGGCAATCGCGCATTCGCTATCCTGAAACGGCATCGCGCCGAATACAATAACCTCCCCTTTACCAAGCGGACGGGTGTATGCGGCGGGACTGCCATCGGAATAGGTGAAAAGAATCTTCGCATCCCCGGGAACATCGAGCACACGGGCATTCATCGTATCTCCGACAATCCGCAGGGGACGGCACGGCAGCGGCGCATCGATTTTGAAACGCGTACGGGCTTCGCTGCCCGGCAGCATCTCGGCGGCTTCACGTTTACTGCAGTCAGGGATGCCGAGCAGCTTCATCCGCTGGTCTGTCAGGGGACCGCTCATGATGTCCCAGGTCAGGGCGTCGGGATCGAGGACCACAAGCGTGGCCCCTTGTTCCACATGCCCGATGAGGTTTTCGGCAAATGACCGCGACACATACCCAAGCTGGGGGGCGATTATGAGCTTTTTGCCATTGAGCGTATGAAGACCTTTCCGGACATGATTTTCGCTGACATATGTGAACCATGCGCCTAACTTTTCCCCGAGAATCACATGGAGCGTGTAATGACCGTGGAGAGCCTCGTCACCGGCGGCGGCGCGGGAATCATCGCTGAAAAGCACCGCAATGTCGGATGAAGACGGTATATCGAGAGCCGGCAGCTCCTTCCAGAGCCGTGACAGCCTGAGCATCTCCCTGTAGACATCGGGATAGTTCAGACGGGGCGTTCCCCACCAGTCGATCATGGTTACGCCCGCTTTTGCCGCCTGGCTTGCCCATTCGCGGACATTTTCAACCGTGGACAGGCGCTGGATCATTTCACAGCCCTGGACAATCATCTGGGTGGGTTTTCCTGCCGCCATATCGGTGACGAATTTGCTTGTGAATCCCACATGATACCGTGTCCGCGCGCCGCCGTACACCAGCATGCAGAACGACGGATACGGGTCGGCGGAATAATAATCGGTATAATCATAGACCATCGACTGATCGAGAAAATCCAGGTCTGCGACCGAGTTACGGTTGTAGGCCTGATAGAGCTTGCCGGGAGCGTATGTCCTTACGATTGCATATTCGCCGCGCGCAACCCCGGCAAACGCCCGGTTCAGCCAGCGGAACACCGCGATTCTCGACAGCGCCGTCTTCTGGTCGGGCACGCCGAGACTGACTTTATGCACCTGCTGATTCTGATAGGGAACATCCGGTATTCCCGCGGGAACATCGAGCTCGACGCCGAATTCATCGCGGAGCTCTTTTTTCACCCGGTCGATCGTTCCCGGCTGCAGAATGGAAGCGATCTGGTTGAAGGGTTCATCCTGGCCCCTGATGTCGAACAGCCAGGGCTCCTTCCCATATTTAGAGAGCCAGTTTTTGAGCATTTTTTCCTTCATGCTCATGTGAACCGGATCGAAGAAAGCCGCGGTGCCCCCGGGTGTTATTATGGTAGCGCCCGCTTTTTTAGCCTCATTGCTGTTGATATATGGATGAAGCGAGAATTTCATCCCATATGAACGGTAGAGACTGTCCAGACCCGATACTCCGACAGTGTTCATGAAACCGGGCAGAAAGGGTCCGTTCATCCCGGCGCGGCCTGTTTCGGTGAGAAGATTCTGTTCCTCGGCGGCCCATGTTCCCTTGTCGTACAGATTCAGAATTCTGTCGGGAATGAGGAAACTCCTCAGCCCGAGATAAAAGTGCGCCGCCCTCAGGGGAACAGGCCGACCGGTCAGAACGCGTTCGTATTCCTCGACCGGGCGATCCACTGCCCATGGGTCTTTCGTTTCGACAAACCGGGTGATAACGGCATGATCGTCCATGAAAGACGTCGAAGCGAAGATTGTCGGGTATTCCTGAATGAAACCCGCCGAAGAAAAAGGCCTGACCCGTATGTTTTCGTCCGAATACCAGTTGAAACACGAGATTTCATTGCCGGAGGACTGACGGTTACGGATGAAGTTGAGCATGAAGGTGTGACCCGGCTTTGGATGCCCGCCGATTGAATCCCAGGGTATGGCAATCTCGATGACATACCTGTCGCCCTGCATTCCCACGGAGCTCTGCCAGTTACAATCCCAGGCATCGTCCACAATGTACGGCGTATGGGAGCCGACCTTGTAAACGTTGCCTTCATGACGGTTGTTCGTCGGGGAAACGAGGAAATGACGCATCGTGCGGGTTTCCTCCCGCGCGTTCATATAATCGAGACGCTGCATGAAGGGCGAATAATAGGGAGTCTCGGGCCGTGAGAAAAGGCAGATTTCGCAATAATCCTTGTCCCACGCGCCTGTGTTTCCGGATGCGGAATCGGCCTTCAGTTGTTTCATCATGGGTTCTTCGCACACAAACGCGACAAACAGGCGGGTGGAATCGTATGCCAGGCTGACATGTGTCTGCGCCATGGGTATTTTTGCAGGATCGGCATCGACACGGAATGCGCCCAGTCTGTCAGCTTCTTTCCAGACAGCCTCATCGAGCCTGCCGTCGATAGTGCAGCTGTCCCGGACAGATTTCATGGAGAAAACACGTTTATCCGGTTCATCGGTCATTTTGGACGGCGCGCATGCGAAAAAGAGGAGCGGGACTGTCAGCACAAGCGCCGTCAACAGAATCGGGTTCGTTTTATGCACAGTTGAGAGCGTCATAGTTTTTCCTGGTTAAAGGGTGTTTAAGATATATATGTTAGAGGATCAATCGTGTCATGTATCTGTTCGATTATACATCTCCCGAACGCTTCACGGCGCTTTGTTATCCGACACCGCGATATTTTCCCGGTTCGTTAAAGGGGCACCTGCTCGTTGAGAGCATGACCTCGCGGGAACCGGGGCCGCAGTTGAACAGGAGGTCGACCGCCGAAAGATGGCTTACAAAACCCTCGAATGCCTGTGGATATCGGGGGCATTCGTAATTCTGGTAACAGAGCGCGATACCGGCCTGTCCGAACAGGTCATCCTGAAGATAGTTTTGCGCACCGTTCGTGGAAATATAAGCATCACTGCCGAGTTCCTCACATATTTTTATTATCCTTCCGGTTTTGTGTCCTTTTAAACTCAAAGACGATGACCGCACGATGTCGGTGGTGAGCCCCAGCTCGTTTTTGATGAAGGTAATGATTTCGGAATCGAGCTCGAACAACTGTTCCCATGTCCTTGAATAGAGGGATTCAAAAAAGGGGATGTAAACCTTGAAAAACGGCGTTCCTGAATAATACTGAACGAGGGTTCTCAGGTGTTTGACAGCCCATTTTTTCGTATTGTCGACAGCGACATCGAGAATCGGCTGCCCCGCGAGGTTTCTGGTGATCACCGGGACTGTCAGCCATGCCGCGCCTTCCGGAACCCGTATCCGGTTGCGGTTCCGCCATGAATTCTTGTCATACTGGACGTCATCGTAGAGAACAAAAACATCGCAGCGCGCCATGAGCTCGAAAAAACCGATATACGGCATATATCCGGGCTGGAGTATGGATAATATTCTTTTCGGCGGATTTGCCGGATGTGTTTCGGGGCCGATTCCTGTCATGGCTTCTCATGATTCTCCCGGAGCTGCGCTGTGAGCGGCGTCTCCCATGTACGATCGGACAGGTTCCACGCTGTTCAGTCCCATCTGCATGGCAACATGCATGTTGACATAGTTGAATGTACCATTCCTGCCTGTGGTGTGAATGTTCGGGATGGTATCGAGATAGCTCAGAATGACATCGAGATGTTTCCGGTATCCGGTAAGATAAATCGGGTAAGCATACCTCCATGCATAGTGATGCGATTCGGCTATCTCGTGTTTTTTCACGAGGTCCTCGCCGACAAGATCATCGGTGACCGCCCTGCGGAATTCCGCGTCGCCGCGATACGCCTGATCGTCATAATCGCAGACCGTCTCGGCGATAATGAGGGAATGGTTGTCCGGTGCAACCCTGAGGCCGTGGTTCTTTGGCTCGGACAGGCGATTGAATGTCAGGTTCTGATAATAGGTGAAATACCCCGGCCGCACCTGCGGTTTCGAGACCAGCATCCCGGTGAGGGCAATCGACCGGTAGCGGAGATTTTCGCCCGCAGCGAGCACCTCGCGGGGAGTATCGTCCGGCAGGCACCGTACGAGCACGGGAAGAGGAATCGTCGTTACGACAAAGTCGGTATCGAGTTCCCGTTTATCCTCGCCCTGCCTGAGAATGACCGAGCGGACGCGGTTGTTCTCGACGACGATTTTTTCGAGGGATGCGCCGGTCAGCATCGTGCCGCCGAGGGACTCCGTTTCTCCGGCCATTTTTTCGAAAATCCTGCATATGCCCGATTCGGCATAATATATCTTCCCGATCACCGATTCGCTGAGCGGGTGGGAATCGACAAGCCGTGAAAGTCCCAGGGAGGAAAGAACGCTTTTGACAAGACTGAAAATGTCCGATCGCGGAATCCTCTGTGCGCCGAACGAGGCATCGAGCTCGCTGCACGGAACCCCCCACGTTTTATGCGAGTAATCCCGGAAAAAGATTTCATAGAGAACCCTGCCGAATTTCTGAATGAGATAGTCTTCCGTATTCCGGGGCGCGCCGAGACGAAGGCAATCATACCTGATAAACGAGCCGAGGAAGCTCAGTATGGCCTTCAGTGTCAGAAAGGGGGAAAGATTTGCAAGAAGATTCGCCCCCTGAAGCGGATATACGAAATACCGTCCGCGGAATTTAATGTGGATTTTGCTGCCCCGCTCGAATTCGAGGAGTTCCGCTCCCATGAGGTCCTTTATGCGTGCGAGAAGGTCCTGCCGGTCGGTGTGAAAAACATGGGTGCCGAATTCGTAAATGTTATCGCCGTACTTCAGATAAGACGCCATCCCGCCCGGACATTCGCGTTCCTCCACGAGGGTTACCCCGTAACCGGCACGAGCCAGTTCCCATGCTGCGGAACAGCCGCACGGCCCGCCTCCGATGACTGCAACGTTACCGTCCGGCATGGTGCTCCATTTCCCGGTGCGGGCGCTGATGGTTTACACTCATCAGGATAGAAATGAAAGTGCTACTGTTCATTGGTTTCCGTATCGTTGAGAACTTTAAAGTAATTGTATTTCCATGACTTGTACTTCCAGTCGTTGCACTTTGCGCAGAGGGGCATTTCTTCATACCTGCCCCCGAGGATTAAAGCGCGCAGGGCTTCGAATTTCTCGCTGCGCCAGATTTCCCCGATAGTCCGACTGTTGACATTCCCCATATAGAGGCTGTCGGCTACATCGAAATTACAGAACGTGACGTATCCGCTCGCGAGTATGACCATCCTTTCAAAAGGATAAGGGCAGGGCACCCGGTTTTCCGGGGGAAGGTAGGTTTCCGCCGAATACTTGTCTTCCGAAATCTGCCCGTATGTCAGATATTTCCGACGGATAACGTTGTCGACTTTCTTTCGCCAGTAATCCTCGACGGCATCCGGGTCTATCTCATCGGGATTCTCGACAAAACTGACGATTATTTTCGTTTTGCCGCCGGTTTTATCGCGATAGTCGAGCATGGAGCCGATATTTCCGAGAAGAACATCGAAGCTGAGACCCCGCCGGATACGTTCGTACGATTCCCGGTCGGATGCATCAGCCGAAATTTCCAGCGCTTCGACACCGGCATCGATCAGCCGGTGGGAAATGTCCGGTGTCAGGAGCGAACCATTCGTAATGACGCCGACCCTTACGTTTTTCTCTCCCGCGGCATAGACGAGGATATCGGTCAGCCCGGGCATGAGGAACGGTTCCCCGGCCCCGGTAATCCGCATCAGCGGTTTCGGATCGGTGTGCGCGGCGATTTCATCGATGATCTTCCGCAGCAGCTGCCCGCGCATGAATCTGACCCCGTCACGCTGCCTGAGCTTCGGATTCTCGGCGAACCAGCAGTGGACACAGTTCGAATTGCAGACATTGGATACCTGCGGAAGAACCATGAGCGGGAATGTCTCCGAGCCCGTTTTCATGCCGAACGTTTCAGGCAAATGTCGGCGGTATCTTTCGTTTTCGGAATGATTCATTATCTTTGTTTTTTAATCCGGATTTATCTGAGAATATATATAAAAAAAATAATCCACGGAGACACGGAGAAGGGGTAATTCACGAATTACCCCTACATTGTCACATCGGTCAGGTACGAAAATTCAATCCGCGTTCTATCAGATCGGGCTATGTCGGCTCTCCAAATTCGTCGCGGAGAACCGCCATGCTCACCACATCGCGGTAGACGCCGTCGAAGTAGAAATAACTCCTCGCTATTCCTTCCTGCTTGAATCCGCATCCCTCATAACAGCGGACAGCAGCGATATTGTCAACAGCGACAAGCAGGCCTATCCTGTTGAGATTCAGGAAGTTGAATCCGTACCGGACTGCAAGTTTCACCGCCTCGCCGCCGTACCCTCTGCCTCGCTCGCTCTCATCGCCGATAAAAATCGTGATCATAGCCCGCCTGTTGTACGGATCGATTTCATTGATGAAAACCGCGCCCGCCAGACGGTTGTTTTCGACGGCTTCGATGGCGAAACCCACCTTGTTTTTGTCCGTTTTCAGGTTTTCGAACCACATCTCGTGCCCTTCGGGGGTGACCGGCATTATCTTGTTAAGCCCCTTACGGACACTTTCGCTGTTGACCCATATCCTCAGCATGTCGAGGTCATGGTGGCCGATGGCCCGGAGACGGACTATGCCGCCCTGCATGATGGCCGAATCATGGGGGGTGTTTTCCGGTGTTTTGTTATCGTTCATGCGCGGGCTCCTATGGGTTCACGCTGCACGGCGGGGAGTCCGGGATCGTCCGGGAAATAAAAATCGGACAATCCCGCCTGCCAGTCGTCGCACTTCGAGCAGGGTTCGAAGTCAAAATCGAGGGCGCGGTGACGGGCGCGGCGTCTGGCAAGCTCGTTTTTCCAGACAGATTCTATCGACTCGTTACGGATAGTTCCCGCCGGATGCTCGGCGTTCCAGTCGCCGTCACACTGCACGATGGTGCCGTCCCAGTGGATACTGAGCGTTCGCAGGAGCCAGGGGCACGGCATATCGCGGGCTTCCTGGGGAATGATCAGGTTTGCGGCTTCGACACCCCTGCCCCAGCCGAGTTTCTGACGGATTTTCACCGCCGCGCCCCGGTCAAGCCAGAAGGACCTGAATGCTTTTTCCTCATGCTCGTTGAGTTCCTGCACGATGAACTGTACGGTTACTCTCGTATGTTCCCACCGCTGCGCAAGCATCTTCCGCACGTTCGATACGACACGGTCGAAATCACCCCCGCACCGGATTTTGTCGTAGGTCTCACGGGTAAATGCATCGATCCCGACTATTATTTCCGTAAGGTTCAGTTTACCGATGCGGTCGATGGTCTGTTCCGTGAATAACACGGCATTGGTATTCAGCACGATCCGTGCTCCCTTTGCCGCCGCATATTCCATCATTTCAAAGAACCGATCCCCGGCCATGAGCGCCTCGCCCATGATGGCGGGCCAGATATATGTCCCGGGACTTTTTTCCACGATCTCGTCGATAATTTTTTTGAAGAGGGCGAGCTCCATGATTCCACGGGGCCGTGTCTGTGAGGATGAGGGACACATAATGCAGTTCAGGTTACAGATATTCGTCGGCTCGACGATGACATACCGTGGAAAAGGGTAATCTTCATCGGGCAGTGTCTGGCGGGCTTTTTCAAGTCCTGATCTGTTCATGCTCTCATTTCCCGAAACAATCCATGACCGCCGCGCACACGTACCGTACATCACTGTCGCTCATTCCCGGAAACAGCGGCAACGAGAGAATACGGTCGCCGATCTTTTCGGCGTTTTTACAATCCGGCACATGATATTTTTCAAGATAATACTTCAGGGTGTGTACGGCAAGGAAATGGAGGCCGGTCCGTACATTTCTTTCCAGCAGACGTCTCATGAATTCATTTCTGCTCAGACCGGAGCTTTCGTTGACCTTGACCGGAAAAAGATGCCATGCATGTTCATCAGGACAAGAGCCGGTGGCGGGAAGATCGAGTTCTGACACTCCGGAGAACTGCTCGAGATACATCTCGGCAAGCTCCCGCCTCCGCCGGTTGGATGTTTCGAGTTTGGAAAGCTGGACACGTCCTATGGCGCTGAGGATATCGGGGAGATTGAACTTGAGCGCCGGAAATTCAAGGTCGTACAGCGGCAGGTCGTCCCCGCCGTACCGTTTCCATGCGTCGCGGGAAATGCCGTGGAATTTATGAAGGCCTATCCGCCTGTACAATTCTCCGTCATGACAGGTAAGCATCCCGCCTTCGGCCGAGGTTATGTTTTTGATGGGGTGCATGCTGAAACAGGCAACGGCGCCGTGAGGACGGCCAATGGGAACGCCCTTGTACTGTGCTCCTGCCGCATGAGCCGCGTCCTCGATAACCGTGATATTCCTGTTCCCCGCGAGATCGAGAATCGGATCGAGATCGCAGGCAAGCCCACCGAAGTGGACGACGATCACCGCCCGGGTTCTGCCGGTGATTTTAGGCGCGATGGTTTCGGCGGTCGCGCAGACCGTATCATAATCGACATCACAGAAGACCGTTGTTGCCCCGGCTGTCTCGACCACATTCGCCGTTGCGGGCCAGGTGAGAGACGGAACGATCACTTCGTCCCCGGGACCGATGCCCAGACTTTTCAGCGTGATATATAAGCCGGCGGTACCCGATGTTACAGCGGCTGCATAACGGGCCCCGACCATCGACCTGAATTCTTCTTCGAACGCGGCGGTTTCGGGGCCGGTAGTAATCCAGCCGGATCGTAAAACCCTGAGAACAGCTTCCTCTTCCCGATGATCGAAGAAAGGTCTGCTGAACGGCAGGATGTCGGAACGTACGTTAAACGTGTTTTTCATGCGATTCAAAATAACGGATAAACCAGTCCAGGGTTTTTTTCATGCCTTCATGGATTGGCGTGGTGGCCTCGAATCCCAGTAATTTTTTTGCTTTGCTGACATCGGGCACTCTGCGGGGAATGTCTTCGTAACTCAGCCCGTACATTTCTTCATGAGTGATGGAAACGATCTCGCCCTTGCCGTACAGCCCGACAAGGAGCCGGGCAAGCTCCATTACCGATGTCTCGACATCGGTGCCCAGATTCAGGACTTCCCCCTCGGCGGCGGGATTTTCAGCCGCCATGATTATTCCGCGAATCGCATCGTCGATGTAGGTATAACACCGTGTCTGCGCGCCATCCCCGATAACCGTGAGCGGTTTGTTTCTGAGAAGCTGCCCGATGAAAATCGATGCGACTCTCCCCGATTCGATGGAATCGAGCCTCGGCCCGTACACATTGAAGAATCTGAGGATAACCATGCGGAGTCCCTTCTGGGCAAGGGCGAATGCATAGTGTTCTCCGATGGCCTTCGATGTGGAATAACACCAGCGGTCAATCTTGGTAGGGCCGAGAACACGATCGCCGTCCTCGCTGAACGGTATATCGAGCGACCGTCCGTATACTTCGCTCGTGGAGGCAAAAACCATCTTTTTTTCATACTTGTACGCGAGGTTCATCACCAGCATCGTGCCGTTCACATTGACATCGATAACATCATGGGGATTGGCGACATAATGCTGAACCCCCACAAGCGCGGCAAAGTGATAGCACAGATCGCACTCCCATACGACCTTGTCGATGAGG
Organism: bacterium; assembly: GCA_021372535.1. Lineage (NCBI taxonomy): Bacteria > bacterium. The sequence continues at coordinate 8,693 of JAJFUH010000013.1, read as the reverse complement.
TCCTTGTCGGTGATGCTGCCGCGGTACATCTTCAGATTTTTGTTATTGAGGAGGTGCGCAATTTTATAGTCGTTCTCCTTTGAAATCAGGTCAACGATGATGACCTTGTCGCCGCGCTTGAGATGGGCTTCGGCAAGATGAGAACCGAGAAAACCGGCACCACCGGTAATCAGTACGGTAGCGATAATACACCTCCTATCGTTTATTTTTATTGATCATATTAGCGTTTCGATGCAGTGATGTCAAGCCTGAATTCCTTCTCTGGCGCTCGCCCCGATTTTCCTGTCATTTACCGGGGTATTATCGGCAGCACGATACACGACGGATTGTGTGCATCGTGATAGACTGTCTGCTCCGCTTTCACCCATTCCGTTTCGGTGGCGAAGTTTTTGCCGGTATTCAGGTTCCGGTCGAAACGGGGGAAATTGCTGCTCGAAATTTCCACACGAATACGGTGCCCTTTTTTGAAGACATTGCTCGTTGCCCAGAGATCCAAATGATATTCGTAAACCCTGCCGGGCTCGATTGCGGAGGTATTCGTCGGCCCATCACGGAAACTGGCGCGGATGATGCCGTCGCAGAGATAGATCGCCTTCCCGTCAGGATAGACATCGAGGAGCTTCCCCGTGAAATCGGTATTGACCGCAGAGCTGGCCGCATTGAGAATGACCTCGACGGGGCCGGTGACTTCGGTATCTTTTTGCAGCGGGGGGGTGGTATACACCAGGATGTCGTTACGTTCTTCGAGCGCGCCGTGATCGGTCGGATAATATCTGAAATCGCTGAATGTGCCGCTGTCCGGCGCCGAGGGAACGGGATCGTCGGGATCGTACAGGAAACGATCCGGGGGTTCGTTGCCGGGGACCTTGAGGGCCAGCACACCGTCGCCGTCCTTCGTGTTGGCGCTTCCATTGCCGTGAAAGTAATAGCGTGTGAACTTTGTCCGGGCGAGCGGCCACTCCTTCTCGAAGCGCCAGATGTTGTCGCCCATGACAAAAATCCGGACCGGCGGATCGTCCATAATCCCTGTATTGATCCCCTTGAGGTGATAATCGAACCATCGCAGCATCAGCCCGTTCATATCGGGGACAGCGTCGCTGCCGAAATCCAGATCGCCGATTTTGCTGCCGCTCCATGTCCCATGTCCCCACGGGCCGACAATAATTCTTTGCTTCGAGCGGATATCCCCGGGGATTGCGGGTGCTGTCATCTCCCTATAGTTTTTCAGGTTCTGGCCGGTGAACAGATCATACCATCCGGCTACAATATAAATTGCAGAGCGGATATTCCGGTAATGTCCTTCGAACCTGATCGGCTCCCAGTAGGAATCATCCTCGGGATGGCCGAGGACATCACGGGTATACGGCAGACGCCATCCGGTCTGCGTATCCTGGTCTATACGCGGAAGAAACCGGTCGACCCTGTCGCTTGCAGTATTCATGAAGTCTTTGGAATCGATGTTATACGGCGCGGTCATCATCGTATACCACTCGGTAAACAGCCGTTGTCTTAAAGCCCCGTTCTGGAAAGCGACCGTATAGTTCTCGGTATAGGGGACCGTAGTGAACATCGCCGTAACGTACTGCGACCCTTTGAGCGCCGGCATCCACTGTGTCATACCGACATATGACCCTCCAAACGTGCCGATTTTACCGTTGCACCACGGTTGCTCCGAGACCCACCTCTGTGTGTCGAGCCCGTCGTCCGCTTCGAAAACAACCGGATAGAACAGCCCCTCGGACTCGAACCTTCCCCGGGTATCCTGGATAATTGTCACATATCCCCGCTCAGCCCAGTAATGGCCGCCTCCATTGCCCGCACCGCCGTTTCCATAGGGTGTGCGAGTCAATAGAACAGGGAATTTTCCTTCGGCATCCGGCCGATAGATGTTTGTCGAAAGACGTATGCCATCCCGCATTGTCACCTTGACATCCAGTTCCTCGATGACCTTGTACGTCGGCTGGGAGAGTTCAGCGGCAAAGGGGACCGGTATAAACGAAACAAACAGCAGCGATACAATGAGAAGCGATGTAAAGCCGATACGAGCTTTCATGGCGTCCCTCTCGGATTATTAGGGTGGAATAATATTGTATATATCGATAAAGAAACGATGCAGACTATAAGACAGACTGATAAGCCGATCATTCGCGACATGGTTACCGGGTGATCGAGAGAAATGATCTCGTAATTGCCGGACAATAGCTTTAAAGTTCCATTGCACCAGGACATCTTCAGGGAAAACTGTGTATCTATGCTCCGGTGTGATTCATGTGAATGAATCGGATCGAATGACAGATCATGCCCTTACTTTCTGTCCGAATCGCGTTTTCTGTCTTCCTGCCGTGACCATTTTTCCATGACCGCCGGATCGTCGATCGTCGGATAGTCGCCGAATCCTTTCCAGTCGAATTCCGCATCGAGTGGATCGAGCGCCTTTTCAGGGTCGAAGATACGCCTGTCCACCGGAACGGCTGTATACGCCGTAAAATCAGGCACAGGAGTGAAGAAGTCCGAAAGGTCGTTCGCCCCGGCGTCATACTGGTTGAGAAACGGGATGTCGAGAATCAGTTCCATGGTTTTGATGATGCTTGCGAACGAGGCGTGGACTGCCGATACATGACCCCGTTTTGCATAGGGACTGATGACAAGGAGAATGCTCCGGTGCGCATCGACATGATCGACACCGCCCTGGGGATCGTCTTCGGTCACGAACACCGCCATCTCCTTCCAGTACCGTGTATGGCTCAGAAACTCGATTACCCGGCCAAGGGCAAGATCGTTATCGGCCATGTAGCTTTCCATGAACGGGTAGCCGTCCTTTGGCCGTTCCCCGGCGCCGTGGTCGTTGGGAAGCATCATGGTCAGCACGGGAGGGAGCGTTTCATTCCCCGTTAACCACCGTTCGTCGAATTCTCTGATGAAATTGTCCACGCGGAACTGGTCGGGGACATTGGTATTATAGGTTGCGAATTTCCTGCTCGTCCGTGTCATGAGCGGCTCGGGCACCGGGTAATTGATCGAAATCATCACCCCGGTATACTTCGATGTCATATAATCGCTCCCGGCGAATTCGTACCCGAGGCCGAAATTATAAAACTCGCGGCCGTTTCTGACAAAATGATCCCAGATTGCGCCTTCTTCGTTGTAATCCTCGGGGTATATGGCGCCGGATGATCCGACCATGGCGCGTCGTCCGGGTGCGGTCGATTCGGGGATAAACCGCCGTGTTCCCGAATAGGAATTGGCGGTCGATGTTTCGACCCATTCGTTGGGATACGTTCCCACCATCCAACGGTGACCGTCCGCGGAGACATCGGAGTCGCAATAGAAGTTGTCCGAAAGCCCGAATGCCCGTGCAAGCCTGAGGTGGTTCGGCATGACCGTGACATTGTCGGCGACTCTTGTGCTGTCATTGCTGATAACCGTTCGCGGCCGTCCGAAACGGGCGAGTTCGGGAAGACCGTTTACCGTGTCGAGGGCGCCGAATACCTCATCGAATGTACGGTTTTCCTTGGTGATGAATACGACATGCCTGATGGGGCTTGCATAGAGTCCGCGGGCGGGCGGGACAGGATTACGGTTTTTCGGGCCGGGAATATCTTTGCGCGATGTGGTTTCGAAAACAAAATTATTGTCGATAACCGTTTGTGTCGACGAGTCGAGTGTATGTTCGTCCGCCACATTCACCGCCGAAACCGTGCCGAACATGTTGCGCCCGATGTATGACGGCCTTCCCGTGGGAAATTCGGGGCCGCCGTTCGGTCCGGAGCCGAATCCCTTGGCGCAGGCGATATAGAGCGTGGCGTCATCCGGCGAAAGGCAGAGCTTCGAGGGAAACCAGCAGGCCGGTATACAGCCGATGATCGTGCGGGTACGGGTATCGACGACGCCGACCGCATTGATGCCAGCGAGCGCGACATAAAGCCTCGATCCGTCATGCTTAAGGGCCAGACCGAATGGGATAGCTCCCTTCAGATTTTCAAGCCGTCTGTCGGGTGTAAACGCTATATCCGTAATCAGCGTATCCGCGGATGCATCGATTACGGTCACGGTGTCGTTCGTCCCGTTCGAGACATAAACAAACCTGCCGTCCGTCACAAGCGAGTTGGGGCTTGCGCCGCCGACTGCGGGGATGCCTTCGATTTCTTCACCCACGAGGAATCCCGTTTTGATGCGCGCCGTAACCTTGCCCTTCCCTTTATCCGAAAGGTCGACGGCCCAGACTGACATCGCCGCCGGATCGTTCGGATCGCCAAGACCGGGGACATTTTTACCCTCGACGGTTGTTCCGGTAATCATTTCGGGCGTGTTGTAGCCGAACGCGGGGAAACTGATACCGGTGCTTTCCGGTTTATCAGCCTTGAATCCGGGAATCATCGAATACTCGAACATGCCCACATTGGCAACATATGCCCGTAAACCGTCGGGAGTGACCGCAAGACCGAACGGATAACGGCCGACAGGGACGCTGTCGATGACGGTGAGGGTTCCGGTATCGAGGGATACAAGCCTGAAATTTGCCTGATCGACCACATACAGCACCGAACCATCCGGGGACAGCGCCATGTCACCGAGGTACGAATCATGGTATTCGGCCCCCCGAAATTTCGTATTGACCGAAACCGTTCGCACAACCTTGCCCGTTGCGGGATCGACATCCGCGATGATGCCCTTGTCACCGCCGGAAACGTACAGCTTTCTCCCGTCCGGGGAGAAAACGAGCCCCATGAAGGAAGCGGACAGTATATCGGAGTCCTCGCTGTTTTCTTTGCCAACGATCGAGGGTGATTCGCTGTCGATGTCGTGTATGAGCGTGATGGCGTGGGGGCTGAACGAACTGTTCGCGGTTACCGCGGTGTGTCCGTCCGGGGAAAGCGCAAGCCCGAAAGGATGGGGCGCGACCACAATCGTCCGTCCGGCGGGTTTTATCAGCCGTCCGTTCGGGAGTACGGTTGTTCCGGTCGTATCACGGTTCGTGCGGGCGTTTCCGGCGGGAGCCCGCATAATAACGATCTGTCCGCCCGGGCGCTCACGTCCGCACGAGATCACAAGGAGCGCGGTAACCAGACAGAGAGCGCCGGAGATTGTGTATGTTCGCATGAATTTTTCCTTGTTGAGGCTGGGACAGCTGTTATATTGCTCCGGTGATTAAACAGTGACATTTCTGATTAAGCTTGCTTCGAATATATGCACTTTTTTTGTCCCCCCTTCGATAAGGGGGGATTAAAGGGGGATCTTCATAACCAGTTGAGATATTTGATCCCCCTGTCCTTCGGACATCCCCCTTATTAAGAGGGATTTTCTGCAGAATTGAACATGTCTGTGATTTTAAAAGGTCATGTATAAGTCGTTTTTACATTTAACCACCGATGCAATAACCGAATGTCATGCCTTCAGAAATATCTTTTTCCTGTAGAGGTAATAGAGAAACAGCCATTTTACGGCAAGGACACTGCATTCCTCGAACAGAGGCTTCAGATTTCCGAGATTGTCGGCGAATTCGTAGGTGAATACGGTGACGATCCTCCCGAAATCGAAGAGCGCTCCCGCCACATAGATGGTCAGGGCGTTCATCCCGATGACCACGAACGGGAAGGCCCATGTACGGTATCCCCGGACATCGATCAGCCAGTAAAAGACCGCGAGAAGAATCATGCTCATCCCCCCGGTGAGGGCAACAAAGGAGCTCGTCCAGATAAGCTTGTTGATGGGGAAAACCATGTTCCACAGGAGTCCCAGAACAATGCCTGCAATTCCGGCGATGCAGAGCCCGGCGACCTTTCGGTTTCCGGTGAGCGGCGATCTGAGCCAGTGCCCGCTCAGCACACCGAGCAGGGTTGTCCCCACCGCCGGGAACGTGCTCAGGATGCCCTCATTGTCAATCAGCTCCTGACGGAGCGCGCCGGGGAGAAAGTGACGGTCGATATAGCTCGCAAGGTTGCCTTCCGGGGTGAAAATCCCTGCGCCGTGACCGGGAACGGGTATCCATGTCATGGCGATCCAGTATCCGACAATGAGCGATCCGGCCCAGGCCGCCTGACCACGAATGCCCGTGTTCATGACTATGACCGAGGCAAAAAGGTAGCAGACTGCAATGCGGTGAAGAACGCCGGTATAACGCAGTCCACCGAGTTCATCGATACGTCCGGCTTCGATGAGCATCCCGAAGAAGTACAGTACGAGCGCCCGCTTCAGGACATGGAAAAAGAGCGTTTTCCGTGATTCGCCCCGCTCAATCCGCTTCGACAGGGAAAACGGAAGAGCCGCGCCGACGATGAACAGAAAAAGCGGGAAAATGAGGTCCCACGCGGTAAAGCCTGACCATTCGGGGTGGTGCATCTGATGCTGAATCGCCTGTGCAGCAGGGGAGCCGGACAATGACAGGAAACCGCTGATCACCGTTCCCCCGCCGATTATCAAGAACATGTCGAAACCGCGGAGAGCATCGATCGAAACGATTCGCCCCCCGGGAATTCCCGAAAAAGGCTTCTGCAATTACGTTATCCTGTACGTTGAAAGAGCAATGGCTGCCGGTTTGATACAAACAGTCTTCTCGATTGATAACAAACCGGGTTTACCAAAAATCTACGTAAAATACTACCCACATCAAGCTGAGAGGAAGTCTTTCGATTAAATGTACCATGCGTGTGAACCAGAGTCAATATAAAGCGATTCTTTTTTAGAACGACAGCGTCTGAATTTGACAAGATAATCGCACAGGACATATTTTTTTTGACAATAAAGCGGGGAATTCGTAAACTTATCAGGAACTATCCGGGAAATGTACAAGAACTTTTCGAATACCGGTGCGTCGAAAAGATATGCATGAAAAGAGGAACTGTGTGAGAAGAAGAGATTTTATCCGAAATTCAGCCGGCGTGATAGGTCTGCTCGGCAGTGGTGTGTCTCATGCCGTACAGAACAGCACTTCTCCGGCGCAGCAGGGGTTCGATATCCATCCGTTTGTCAGGTCTCATCCCGAAGCAGTCTTTATCGTCCGGACGAAGATTGAATCAAAAAAAGACGAGAACGGCATCCGCGCCGAAGGGCAGAAACTCGCCCGTGAACTCATCGTGAAAACCGGAAACGGCGGATTTCCCCTCTCGACACTCGTTACGGTAAAGCACAACTGGCACGGTATCCAGCATGTCGACGACCTCCTCGGCGAAAACACCGATCCCAATTTCATCGAGGGATGGATACTCGGCATGATGGATGCGGGACCGCAGAAATACTACGCCAATGCCGCCGATGACCTCGTCAGCGTATTCAAAACGCTGGATTTCAAGGCTCTGGCTCAAAAAAACGGAGTGAACATCGAGGATTACAACAAACACTACTGGCAGGTTCCGGATGGCGCGATCCGCTTCAAGAAAATCCCCGATGGCGTCGTGTTCGATACGATGGGGCATACCACTCCGTACGGCGAGCCGGAAACATTCCTCGTGAACCTTGCCAAGTTAAAGGCTCACTCGATGGGAATCACCGCCACGGTCAAGAATCTCCAGGGCCTGTGTCCCGGTATGTTCAGGCAGTTCTGTACGCCGTACGACCAGCTCCGCAGAAATGCGGGCGATAAATACGGGAATTTTCTCAAAAAGGATTTCGAAAAACATATCGAGGAGCTTTACGACCGCCATGTCCGCGCAGGCATACCACGCTGGGACAAGTCCGCACCCGGATGGCGTTCAGGCAGCGGATACAGCGACGGTATCTGGCAGGAGCAGTGGGTCGAGCGCATGATCGACTCGTTCAGCGTCTCACCGAAAGGGCTCCATATCGTCGAGGGCATTTACGGCATGGATGGCAACGGTTTCGGCGCGGGACCCCACGAAAAAAGCCCCAAAGGATACACCTCGAGGGATTTCATGAGCAACGTGCTGATTTTCGGCCTCGATCCTTTCAGGATAGATATCATCACGCACTGGATGGCAGGCCACGAGCCGGGCAATTTCGGGCTGTTTCACATCGGTATCGAACGCGGCGTATCCGATGTCCTCGACCCGCGCGACATACCGGTCTATTTCTGGGAAAACGGCAAGGCTGTCCCGACAAAACTCGATGATCTCCCGCGCACGCCGCTCAGAACGCTCTACCTGCAGCGCGATTACAAAGGCCAGGATGAGCCCACCTATCACCTCTGCGACGAGCCGTTCGATTATGCGGCGTGGAAGGCGGGAAAACGCACCGGCGAACGCATTCTCCCTGTACGCGAACCGTACAGCCATGATTACGGCGGCATGGCCAGGGAAGCGTCGCTGCCGGGACGTGAGCACGTTTATATGGACATACTCGACCGTGAGGGCAGGATTATCGGGCGTCTTCTTGCGGACGGCGAGCTCGGACCCGGCACGCACCGGGTCGTTTGGGATGGTTTCGCCTCGCCGGGGCTTCACAACGTTTATTTCAGGGGTATGAAGTGGGACGCTGACAAGCAGACGGTTATCAGGGACTAGTCATGAAAATATCCGGTTATCCAGTTAAATCAGCTAACATGATTGATCCCCCTCGGCTTCGCCGTGTCCCCCTTATAAAAAGAAAGGGGGATGATAGTGTCTTGTCCTGAAATAAGTTTACAGAAGAAGGGACAAGGAGTCAAGGATGAAAGAGGGAATGGGAGTGCGGTTTACGGAGGTATTGAAGCTGCATGTGGTGGGAGAGGTTGAGTCTGGGAGGATAAGTCAGTCGGAGGC